>JADLHR010000404.1 GCA_020848665.1 Anaerolineae bacterium | reverse complement strand
TGCCAACGCTTCCTTTCAAGGATAATAAGTGCGATAGTGAACAAAGGCGAACGAGGGCAGACGGGCCGCGCGAGCCAATCGCCGCACGCTAATATCAAAATGGGGGACAATAACTGTAGTTTATGCGTCTATTATCAGGCCCGTCAAGTTTGCATATTTTTTCTCTATTTCGAAGCGGTAGCGGGAAACAAAAAGCGGGGCCGATTACCCCGCTTGTTCGCAAAAAAACCGGAATCGAGGCGCAGGTCTGCGCCGCGAGGAGCGCGCTTAGCCTTTCAGCAGCGGCGTGATGTCGCGTTCCAGCGTGGCGCGGTTGAGGCGGCCCGGCACCCATGATTTGACGAGGCGCCCGTCCGGCCCGATCAGGAACGAAGTCGGCAGGCTCTCGGTGCCGTACTGGGTCATTACCGCGCCGGTTGTGTCCAGCGCGACCGGAAAAGTGAATCCGAAGCCCTCGACGAAGCGGCGCACAGTCGCCAGGTCTTCTGCCTCGTTCACCGCCAGCAGGGTGAAGCCCCGATCGCGGTAAGCGGTGTAATACGCCTGAAGATCGGGCATCTCGTCGCGGCAGGGCGGGCACCACGTCGCCCAGAAGTTGACCAGCACATAGCGCCCGCGATAGTCTGCCAGCGACATCGTGTCGCCGTTCATCCCCGGCAGCGTAAAATCGTGCGGAGACGGCCCAGAACTGTCCCGCGTGACATAGAGCAGCGCCAGCGCCGCGAGGATCAGCGCCGCGCCCAGCGCGAGAACAACACGCGGATCGCTCCACGTTACACGGCGGGGCGGTTCAGCAGCAGAGATCATTCCAGCATCCTCAAAGTTGGCGGCAGCGACGAGCGCCGTCAGGTCGCTCCCATTCTAGCAGGAACTCAGCATCCGGCGTAGGGCAGAAGCCTGCTTTGCCCGCTTTCACTGCCACGCGCGGAGCGAGCTTCCGCGCCCTACGCCAGACGTTCTGCTCAGAGATTTGGCGGCAGTCTGACTCGCGCTCAGTCCGCGCGGTCTTCGTTGTCTTCCAGCCGCGAGAGATCAGCCAGCATATCCTCTGCCGCGACGCGCCAGAAGCGATCCCACAGGGCCGCCGCCAGTGCCGCCGCGTCGCGCCGCACGCCATAGCGCGCGAAGTGCTCGCACACGCGCTGCACGTCGCGCTCGAAGATCGCCCGCGCCTGAGGATTGCCGCGCGCATCCGTCACTTGCGGAAAATCGATCAGCGTGATTGCGCCCTCCCAGTACAGGATGTTGTAGGCGGACAGATCGCCATGCACCAGGCCGAGACCCAGCATCAGCTCGATGTTGCGCAGCGCCTCGTCAAAAAGCGAACGCGCTTCGCCGCGCTCCAGCCGGACCTCGGCCAGCGCCGGAGCAGGAAGCTGCTCATCGCCCAGGTAGCTCATCAGAATCGCGTTGCCGCTGACTCCAAACGGCTGTGGAACCGCCGCGCCCGCCGCGTGCAGCCGTTGCAGCGTGGTGTGCTCGTACATCAGCCACGACGTGTGCGCGACCTCGACGCCGAAGGCGGTCTTCTTGCCGACCGCGCGCATCAGGCGGTGATCGGTTTCCTTCACCGGGCGCCCGTCGGCGGTCAGGATGGCGCGCCCCTCGCGGTAGCGTTTATCGTTGCGAAGCTGGCGGAACTGGCGCGGACGGTAGACTTTGGCCGCGAGCCACGTCTCGCCCGTCACAGGCCCCGCCGCGCAGCGATAGACGTTCGCTTCCTTGCCGCCCTTGACCTGCGCCAGCACGTCGGTGATCAACTGCATGTCGTAGAGCGCTTCGAGCGAGTTCAGCAGCCAGCCTTCCTCATAGCGCGACGGCGTATAGGTCGGGTTGAAGCCGCCTTCCAGCCCGGCGGTGTCGGCGATCTCGGCGATGACCTGAACGACCGCCTTTTTCGGGACGTGCTTGTTCTGGGGCTTGCGCGTGCGGCGCAGGCGGCGCTCGGTCTGTCCCTGGTCAAACTGCATTTCGTAGCGTTCGTACTCGCTATCGTACGAATCGGTGTGATTCAAGGGTGATTTCCTCTTCTCAGGTCTGGCAAAGCCATGTTGCGATTTGGGTTGAGTCAGACCGGCGCGTCACCAGGACGAACCGCCGCGCGCCAGGGGGCGCGGGTCGAGAGAGAGGGTCAATTCAGCGGATCAGGGCCGGGCGAATCACCAGCAGGCACAGCGCGGCCAGTGGACGTGACGCCACCCTCTCAACCGGGCAGAGTCAGGGCCGCCTGCGAATGGAGGCTGCGTAATGAGAAAAGGCGTGCGGTTGCGAGGAACCGTCGTTACGCGGCGCAGAGCGCAGGCGAGCCACGACCCACACGGGGCCTGGCACTCAATTGGGTTAGCATGATGCTCCCTCCTGCGCTGCGCTCGATAAACGATGGACACAGAACAACGCGATCAGAATACAATAAGCCGGCCTCGCCTGTCAAGGGCGTGAGACAGCCCTGGCGGCTGCCTCACGCGAGCGATCGACTTGCCAGCTACTGCGCCGCACCTACCGGGGCGAACTCCGGCGCGAGAATATCCGCGATGTCCGCCAGCGGGATCGTCACCGTCTGCGGACCGGCGGCGTAGGCCGCCACCTGGTACGGCTCGAACGTGAACACCAGCGCGTCGGGCGTCAGCATCCAGTTCTGATAGTTCTCCAGCACGGGACCGGCGCCCTGCGCAATCCAGTCGGCGTCAGCCATGTCGCCAAGCTGCTCGGCCACCGCGGCCTGCGCTATCGGCGCGATCACCTCAAGGAAGTCCTTCTCCGGCAGGAACAGATCAGACAGCGCAAGCTGGATTTCCTTCACCAGATCGAAGGTCATCGTCTCGAAATAGGTCATGCCGTGCGCGCCACCGCTGAAAGTGTACACGGTGAATTTCAGGCTCAGGTAGTCCTCGGAGAAGCTTTCAGTCTCATACTGCACCAGCAGCGTCATCGGACCTGGGCTGTAATAGACAAACTCCGGGTCAGACAGCGGCGCCAGGAACATGGCGCGCTCTTCGACGAGGAAACGATCAACCGCCTCTTCGATCACCGGATAGGCCGTCGTCAGCTCCAGCGGATAGTCGATATTGACCTCAACCGTAAGCGAGATTTTGCAGCGTTGTTCTTCTACGCTCCAGGTACCACCTTTGTTGAAACAGGCATCTTCCTGCTGCGCAGCGACAGGCAGCGCCGCGCTAAGCAGCGCCACCGCCAGGATCGCACTCACTACAAGCCGGTTTCGCATGTCGATTTCTCCTGATGATCTTCAGCATCGTCTCAGCGTACTGGCGCGGCCAAGAACCACCCCTGGGCAAATAGACGCTGCACGCCCTATGTTCACGCCCGCCCTATGTTCACGCACATTATAGCAGCGTGCCGGGCGCCGCAGATCGGCCCTTTGACGGAGTTGTACGGAACCGCCTCTTCCGATCTTCAGCGAAGCCGGTATAATAACGCGTTGCCTTTGAGCGCGCCATGTAATCGCCAGTTATAAGGACGTTGTATGCCGGTTCCATTTTGCCATATCTGCCAGCAGAACGAGGCCGAAAAACGCCAGTATGGCGACGCCTCCCTCAGCCAGGGCGAATACTGCCCGGTCTGCCATCGTCCGGTCTGTCGATTCCACATGGGGCGGGTGCGCTGGCGCTGGCGCGACACAGGCCGCGTGGACACCGCGCTCGTCTGCCGTGACTGCAAAAACGCCTACCGTCACCGCGAGTGGGACGCGCACCACCGCGACTGGATAAGCTAGAAACCGCAGAAAAGCGGTTTTTAGCTGTTATTCGCTGCTTTTCGCTGCTTTTCTCTGCTTTTAGCCAGTGGGCGCAGCGTCGCGGGCCTGTTTACAATCTCCCTAGCCAGGCCACCTGGTCAGAACACCGGGGGTCACGCGCTGAGATGCCGGTGCGCGGCGCAGGCTGCTTTTCTCATTCCTCAGAGGAGCACTGCATGAGCACGTTGTTCCGCATTCATTCCGACTTGCGCTGGATCATCGTTCTGCTGGCAATCGCGGCGATTGTGCGGCTGGCGGTGGGGCTGTTCGGACGGCAGAAGTACGACCGGTCGAGCCGCCTGCTGACGCTGCTGTTCAGCATCAGCGTCGATATTCAGGTGCTGATCGGGCTGGTCTATTTCATCTGGCAGGGAATCGAGCACGATCTGTGGCCGCGCTATCGTTTCGAGCACATGGCTGTCATGATCGTGGCCGCGATCGTTGCCCACCTGCCCGCGCGCTGGCGCGGCGCGCCGGAGATCACGCGCTATCGCAACGATCTGCTGATCGTGCTTGCGACGATGGTAATTATCTTTGTTGGCGTCGCCCTGCTGCCGGGTGGAGGCAGCCGCTGGGAGCCGAATTTCTAGCCACACTACCGATGTAAGGAACAGGGACTGCCGATGTCTCCCTCCGCTGACTGGCTCGACCGCATTCTGACCTTTGACGACGCGACACAGCGCGGGCTGGTCGCCTTCACGCGCGAGTGGTTCGCACGCGAAGACGAGGTCCTGGCGCAAGTCCGGCAGCGCACGCGCGAACTCGGACTGCCGGAAATTCAGATACGTCCGGAAGAAGGCCAGATGCTCTATTTTCTGGCGCGGATGATCGGCGCACGCCATATCCTCGAAGTCGGCACGCTGGCCGGATACAGCACGATCTGGCTGGCGCGCGCCGTGCCCGAAGATGGCAGCGTCGTGACGCTGGAAGTCGAGCCGGTCCATGCGCGGCTCGCGCGCGAGCATTTCAAGCTGATCGGGCTGGACGGCCTGATTGAAATCGTCGAAGGCTCTGCTCACGAAACGCTGCCGATGCTGGCGCGGCGCGAGCCGTTCGACATGATGTTTATTGACGCCGAGAAGACCGGTTACCCGGCTTATCTCGCCTGGGCGCTGGAAAATCTGCCCAGCGGCGCGCTGATCGTCGGCCACAACGCCTTCCGCGAAGGCCGGCTGATCGGCGATGATCCTGATGACGCGGTGCTTGCCACGCGCGAGCTGCTGCAAACGATGGCCCGCGACGAGCGGCTGCTATCGACGATCATCCCGGTCGGCGATGGTCTCGCCGTCGGCATGATCCAGCGCGGCGTTGGGAATCCATAAGCTGCGTGCGCCGGAGCGCACGATTTCTCCGTTCCAGGGGGCGGCCTTTTCCACGGGGGTCGTCTCCGAATTTCTTCTCCACGCATGTGCCCGCGCTCGCCCCGGCGCCCGATTTTCACCGCGCCCTGTTAAATCTGTGTAGGAAACTCCCGCGCCGCGCACCATCTGCCCGGCCCCTGCGTACTGATCGAATAGACGGTGCGGCGGAGAATGCGGCGCTGTTAGGTTTGGATGGGATGTAGCAGGAAGTAGCAGGAAGTTACGAGGGCCGTTATCGATGCGCATTATCGTACACACCGGCAAGGGTGGGGTTGGCAAAACCAGCATCTCCGCCGCCACCGCGCTGCGCTGCGCCGAAATGGGCCTGCGCACGATCGTGATCTCGACCGACACCGCGCACTCGCTGGCCGACTCGCTCGACGTGAAGATCGGGCCGGAGCCGGTTCCGCTGGCCGACAACCTGTGGGCGCAGGAGGTCGATGCGCGCTACTCGATGGACAAATACTGGGGCCGCATCCAGAACTATATGCTGGATGTGCTCAGCGCGCGCGGCGGCGTGCAGGACATCGTCGCCGAAGAGGTCACGATCCTGCCAGGGCTGGAAGAAGGCGCCCACCTGCTGTGGATCAACAAATACGCCAACGAGGGGCAGCACGATGTCCTGATCGTAGACGCCGCGCCGACCGCCGAGACGCTGCGCCTGCTGAGCCTGCCCGATACCTCACGCTGGTGGTTTCAGCGTATCATGTCGCTGATGCGCGGCGCAGGCCGCCTGCTGCGCCCGCTCTCCAGGCCGCTGATCGGCGCGGACCTGCCCGACGCGGCGACGCTCGACAGCATCGACGGGCTGTTCTCGACGCTCGACCGGGTCCGCCTGCTGCTCTCCGATCCGGAGGTCAGCAGCCTGCGCCTGGTCATCAATCCGGAGCGGATGGTCATCAAAGAGACGCAGCGCACCTATACCTACCTCAACCTGTACGGCTACGCGGTCGATGC
>JADLHR010000403.1 GCA_020848665.1 Anaerolineae bacterium | reverse complement strand
GTGCGCGGCGAGCGCCTCGTCGCGGCGATGCAGCGCACGCAGGTAGATTTTCGTGATCTCAGCCAGCGCCGAGGGCAGCAGGATCAGCGGCGTCAGGTACAGCCAGTGCGTGAAGCTGAGGGCGAGCGTCCCGAAGACACCTTGCAGAAACGGCAGGTAAACCACCAGCAGCAGCAACGCGACGGATGTGCCGACAGCGTACTGCATGTACTTATTCGAGAAGAAGCCAATCCGCACCAGCGGGTACAGCTCCGAGCGGGCGGTGTAAGCGCGTGCCAGTTCCGAGAAGGAGAGTGTGACGAAAGCCATCGTGCGCGCCGAGTCCCAGCTTTGCGGGTCGAGATGTCGCCCCAGCGCAAAGGCGACGAGCGTTACCGCCGTCTTGATGATGGTCTGCACAATCATCCCGATCCGCATATCGCGGTCGATGATCGGCTCTTTTACCGGGCGCGGCGGGTGGTCCATGATGTCTGGGTCGCCCTTCTCGACGCCGAGCGCCAGCGCAGGCGCCCCATCGGTCAGCAGGTTTAGCCACAAGAGCTGGATCGGCGTCAGCGGCGCGGGCGCACCGGCCAGCGTTGCCAGGAAGATCACGCCGATCTCCGCCAGATTGCAGCTTAGCAGGAAGAACACGAACTTGCGGATGTTGGCGTAGATTACGCGCCCCTGCTCGACCGCCGAGACAATGCTGACGTAGTTATCGTCAGTAAGCACCATGTCGGCAGTTTCCTTGGAGACATCCGTGCCAGTAATCCCCATCGCCACGCCAATGCTGGCGCGCTTCAGCGCGGGTGCGTCGTTGACGCCATCGCCGGTCATAGCGACAACATAATCCCGCGCGCGGAACGCCTCAACAATCCGCACCTTGTGTTCTGGCGAGACGCGGGCGAAGACATCCACGTCGTCGATGGTGTCGGCCAGCTCCGCGACTGTCATACGCTCCAGCTCGTCGCCGCGCACAACGCGCCCGCCCTCGCGCATCAATCCGATCTCGCGAGCGATAGCGCGCGCGGTGTCGGGATAGTCGCCGGTAACCATCACGGTGCGGATCCCGGCGTGGCGCGCGCGGTCGATGGCAGATCGAACTTCAGGCCGCGCCGGGTCGATCATGCCGATCAGCCCAATCATCGTCAGATGCCGCTCGATAGTCTCCGGTGAGACATCATCCGGCAGCACGTCGAAGTGACGCTCGGCGACCGCCAGCACGCGCAGCGCGTCTTTCGCCATCGTGCTGTTGATCTCATACACCTGCGCCCGCAGCGCGTTAGTCAGTGGTACAACCTGCCCATGCTCCAGGATGCTATCGCAGTGCTCCAGCACGATCTCCGGCGCGCCTTTGGTTATGACGCGATAGCCCTGACCATCTGGCAGGCAGTGGATGGTGCTCATACGCTTACGCGTTGAGTCAAACGGGATTTCGTTGGTGCGCGGATACCTGGCCTCGACCTTGTCGCGCCAGAGGCCCGCCTTCGCCGCCGCGACGACCAGCGCGCCTTCGGTCGGGTCACCGATCATCCGGTAAGTGCCGTTAACACCGTTCGCGCCGGTCTCCGGCTCCAGGCGCGCATCGCTGGCAAGCAGCGCCCCTTCCAGCAGGCGGCGCACGTCCGGTAGCGCTGCCGGATCCGCCTTGTCGCCGTTGCGGTGAAACGCGCCGCGCGGCTGATAGCCTCGCCCGGAAACTGTCAGGTGTCTGCCACCGGCGTAGAGATCGGTCGCGGTCATCTGATTCTGAGTCAACGTCCCAGTTTTGTCGGAACAGATCGCGGACGCGCTGCCGAGCGTCTCGACTGCCGGCAGCCGCCGGATCAACGCGTTGCGCTTGATCATCTCGCGCATCCCGATCGCCAGGTTGATCGTCACGATCGCCGGCAGCCCTTCGGGCACCGCTGCGATTGCCAGCGCGACGGCGGTCATCAGCGAATCCGTCAGCGCGTCCACGATCTCGAACTCGCCGGAAGTCACTTCGCGCGCGAAGATAATCACCCCGACCAGCACGCAGATCAGTAACGCGCCGATGCTCAGCGTGCGGCCTAACTGGTCAATCCGCTGCTGCAAGGGTGTCAGCTCGTCACCGGTGGACTGGATCATATCCGCGATCTTGCCGATTTCGGTCTGCATTCCGGTGTGGACGACCAGCGCACGGCCCCGCCCATAAGTCGCAGTCGTGCCCATATACGCCATGTTACGGCGGTCGCCCAGGATGGCGTCTGGCGCGACGGTCATATCGGCGCGCTTGTCCACCGGAACGGATTCGCCGGTTAGCGATGCCTCGTCCAGCTTGAGGTTCACCGTTTCGATCAGCCGTACATCCGCCGGGATGAAGTTACCCGCTTCAAGCACCACAATATCGCCGGGGACCAGCTCGCTGGCGGGGATGGTTTTCTGATGCCCGCCGCGCACGACGTCAGCATCCGGTGACGCGAGCTTGCGAAGCGCCGCCAGCGCTTCCTCGGCGCGCCCTTCCTGGATCACGCCGAGCGTGGCGTTGAGCACCACAATCGCCGCGATCACCGCCGCCTCAATCCAGTCGCCCAGCAGCGCGGAGAGCAATGCGGCGAAGATCAGGATGTAGATCACGAAGCTGTTGAACTGCGCCAGCAGTCGCTGCCAGAAGGTTGGACGCGGGCGCTCGCGCAGCGTGTTGGGGCCGTACTGCGCGAGGCGTTGCGCCGCTTCTTCATCGGTCAGGCCGCGCTTCGAGTCGCTCTCCAGCGCCGCAATTGTTTCGTCAACCGGTACGGTGTGCCATTTGGCTGTGCGCTGATCAGCGAGATTAAGTTCAGAGGTAAGCTGTCCCATTCGGGCTTGTTCCTTCGGTGCATCGTCTTACGTAGGCTATCGACAGCTTATAATAACATACACCGCCCGGACGGGGATGGTGTATTCTCCGGCCTTCGTGAAACTGGTACGCACGCCACCGACGCGGATCGCCCCGTGTTCCTGAAGCAGGCTTACGGGAAAAAAGTGTCCGATTTCGCCGCGATGTGGTATACTAGGCTCCTCAGAACATATGTTTGCACGCGGAAGCCAATGAACCAGTCACGCTACATCGAAGGCCCGGCCGGCGCCGGAAAAACCTCGACCGCGCTGGAGCACATCCGCGCTCTGCTCGAGAGCGGCGTCCCGGCAGAGGAAGTGCTGATTCTGCTCCCTACCCGCTCGCTTGGCACGCCATACCAGCGGGCGCAGACAGCGGCCGGCTGGCCGAGTGGCGCGCCGCTGGATATTGTGACGCTCGGCGGCCTGGCGCGGCGCGGGCTGGAGTTGTTCTGGCCGCTGATCGCCGGACGTGCGGACTTCCGCGACCCCGCGCGCGAGCCGAGCTTCCTCACGCTTGAAACCGCGCAGTACTATATGAGCCGGCTCGCCGCCGAGCAGATCCGCAGCGGTGTTTACGACAGCGTCAGCCTGCGGCGGGGGCAGATCATCCGCCAGACGCTCGACAACCTGAACAAGGCGGCAGCCAACGGTTTTTCGCTGGACGAGGTCGAAGCGCGCCTGATCACCGCCTGGGGGGACCGCCATTCCAGCCGTCCACCGGTCTATCGGGCGAGCATCGAGCTGGCGCGCAGCTTCCGCGCGCTGTGCCAGGATCACAACCTGCTCGACTTCTCGGCCCAGATCGAGCTGTACACGCAGCATCTGCTGGCCGAGCCGGAATACCGGCGATGGTTCGCCGGGCAGTATCGCCACCTGGTAGCCGACAATCTTGAGGAAAACGTTCCGCTGGCCGCCGATTTCATTCGCTGGGCGTGGGACGATCTCGACTCGGCGCTGCTGATTTACGATCGCGACGCAGGCTACCGGATTTTCCTGGGCGCCGACCCCAGCGGCATGGCGGAGCTGTCGGCGCTGTGCGACACGGTCGAGCAGCGTGATCCCCCGGCTGAGCCGCCAACACCTATCGCGGCGCTGGCGCAGACTATGAGCGCGCTCCTGGAGGGCGCCGTCCCAGGCCACAACGGCGCCGCTGGCGAGGCAGCGCCAGCCTTCAGCCTCCAGACACACAGGTTTTATCCGCAGATGATTGGCGGCGTGGTTGATCAGATCGCGGCGCTGGTCGAAGCGGGTACCCCGCCCGGCCAGATCGCGGTTCTCGCGCCGCTGCTGGGTGACTCGCTGCGCTTCGAGCTGGTCGAGCGCCTGGACGAGCGCGGCATTCAGGCGGTATCGCACCGTCCCTCGCGCGCCCTGCGCGACGAGCCAGCAGCGCGCGCCATGCTGGCGCTGATGGCCCTCGCCTACCCCGAATGGCACGCCGATCCGCCTGTGCTGGATGTGGTCGACGCGCTGCAACAGGTGATCGGACCACTCGACCCGGTCCGCGCCTGGCTGCTGGCGCAGATCGTCTACCGGCCGGGGCGCGGCGGGCTTGGCTCGTTCGACGTGATCAAATCCGGGATGCAGGAGCGAATCTCGTATCGCGCGGGTGAGCAGTACGAGCGTCTGCGCCGCTGGCTGGTCGATTTCGGGCAGGACGCGCCGCTATCACCGCCGGATCACTTCTTCAGCCGGCTGTTCGGGGAAGTCGTATCGCAGCCGGGCTTCGGTTTCCACACCGATTTGGAAGCCGGGCGTATCGTGGCCGAACTGGTCGAGTCGGCGCGTAAGTTCCGTCAGATTCTCTATCCCGACGGCGCAGACGACTGGCGCGCGCCGGGCCAGGAATATTACACGCTGGTACAGGAAGGGCTGCTCGCCGCGCTCTATCTCTCCAGTTGGCAGCAGGAGCAGCAGGACGCGGTTTTCCTTGCCCCGGCCTACACCTTCCTGATGCGGGGTCGCGTGGTCGATTATCAGTTCTGGCTGGATGTCGGCAGCGGCGTATGGTGGGAGCGCCTGGAACAGCCGCTGACACATCCCTACGTGCTGGCGCGGGGCTACCCCGCCGACCAGATCTGGACCGACGACCTGGAGTTCTATGCGCGGCGGGACGCGCTGCGCCGCCTGGTGCTGGGGCTGGTCCGCCGCTGCCGTCAGCATATCACCCTCGCAGTGTGCGATCTCGGCGAGAGCGGCTATGAGCAACGTGGTCCGCTGCTGCAAATTGTCCAGCGGCTCGCGCAGCCGCCTGCTGTTGAGGAAAGCGCCTGATGGCCGGGCTTGTGCAGCTTCGCCCTGAGCAGGAAGCGATCGTCTCCGGCTACGCCGGGGGCAAGGTCGGCGTGTCGGCGGTGCCCGGCTCCGGCAAGACATTCACGCTCTCGCATCTGGCGGCGCGGCTGGTAGCGACCCTGGCGCGCGAGGGCGCGTTCGGTCTGGACGACGAGCGCGAGGTCCTGGTCGTGACGTTCACCAACTCCGGCGTGAACAGTTTCCGCGCGCGGATCGACCGCGTGCTGCGCGAACAGTATGGCCTGCTGTCGTACATTGGCTACCGGGTACGGACGCTGCACGGCCTGGCGCACGACATCGTGCGCGAGCGCCCTGCTCTGGTTGGGTTGGCGGATGACTTTACGATACTCGACGAGAAATCGGCGCTCGACATCCAGCGTGACATCGTCTTGCAGCGCCTGTCGGACTGGTGGCCGCTGTTCGAGTCGTACGGCAAGCAATCCGACGACATGACGCCCAAGAACCTGCGCTACCGGCTTGAACAGGACCTGCCGGGGCTGATCCTGTCGTTCATCAAACGCGCCAAGGACCTGCGCGTGACGCCGGACATGCTGGCCGTGCCGCTGCGCCGGGCCGGGCCGGAGGCGGACCT
>JADLHR010000402.1 GCA_020848665.1 Anaerolineae bacterium | reverse complement strand
TGCGCGTCACGGCGCGCATGATCGACGGCCCCGACGACAATCAGTACGGCGTCGTGTTTCGATACCGGGACCAGGACAATTACTACGCGTTCTTCATCAGCGCCGACGGCTACTATTCGCTGGTCAAGCGCGAGAACGGCACGCTGCGCGACATCAGCACGTGGGGCACGTCGGACGCGATCGCTGCCGGACAGGCGGCGAACCGCATCCGTATCCTCGCCAAAGGTGATACCTTCAGCTTCTTTGTCAACGGCGAGCCAATGCCCCTCTGTCTGGCCGGGGGAAATGCGTTCAGCATGTGGAACCCGCTGACCGGCGCGTGCCAGACATCCGAGCTGGTCACCACCTATCGTGATCCGGATTTCACACAGGGCGGGGTCGCCCTGGCCGCCGGGAGCAGCGTTGATCTCAGCGCGCCAGTTGTGATCGCCTTTGACGATCTGACGCTCGTCGGTCCGGCGCCTGATACCTTCACGGTTGAGCCGGACGAGGGCACGTCAGCACCATGAGAGTCTACCTGGAGTTTACCGGCTGTCGCCTGAACCAGAGCGAGATCGAGACTCTGGCGCGGCAGTTCGCTTCTGCCGGACATACGATTGTCGCATCGGCGGATGAGGCGGACCTGTGCGTGGTCAACACCTGCGCAGTGACTAATGAGGCAGGGCGGTCGAGCCGCAACATCATCCGGCGGCTGAACCGCGCCAACACGGCGGCGCGCATCGTGGCGACCGGGTGCTACGCCGAGCTTGCGCCGCAGACGGTCGCGGCGCTGCCTGGCGTGCGCGGCGTCATCGGCAACCTGGACAAGGATCGCCTGGTGCCAATAGTGTTAGGTGAGGGCGTTCCGGCGCAGGCCTATGATCGCGAGCCGCTGGAGCGCGAGCCGCTGCCTGGCGCGCTGGGCCGCACGCGGGCCTTTGTCAAAGCGCAGGACGGCTGCAACAACCGCTGCACGTTCTGCGTTACGACGATCGCACGCGGGCCGGGTCGCAGCCGCCCGCTGGCCGACGTGGTGCATGAAGTTCAGGCGTTGGTCGCTGCCGGGTACCGGGAAGCGGTTCTGACCGGCGTGCACCTCGGCTCGTATGGTCACGATCTGGGGCTGGCGGACGGGCTACCGAGGCTGGTACACGCGCTGCTGGAACACACCGATGTGCCGCGCCTGCGATTGTCGTCGCTAGAGCCGTGGGACCTGTCGCCGAATTTCTTCGAGCTATGGGAAAACCCGCGCCTGTGCCGCCACCTGCACCTGCCGCTGCAAAGTGGCTGCGACGCGACTCTCAGGCGCATGGCGCGACGCACCTCGCAGGCGAGCTTCCGCGCCCTGATCGAAGCTGCGCGCGCCGCGATCCCCGACCTGGCGGTCAGCACCGATGTGATCGCGGGGTTTCCGGGGGAGACAGACGCCGAGTTCGAGACCAGCTTTGGGTTTGTGCGCGAGCTGGACTTCATGAAGCTGCACGTCTTCCGCTATTCGAAGCGGCCCGGCACGGCGGCGGCGCGGATGGCCGGGCACGTTGCAGAGGAGATCAAGAAGGCGCGCAGCGCGCGGCTGCTGGCGCTGTCGGACGAGGGCGCGCAGCGGTTCGCGCGGCGCTTTGTCGGCCAGAGCGTCACGGTGCTGTGGGAGCAGGTGTCTGGCGCGACGCCGGACGGGTTCGTCAACAGCGGCCTGACCGATCACTACGTGCGGGTCGAGCTAGTGGCGCCGGAAGCCCTGACGAACACGATCTCTACCGTATACGGGGCTGGGCTGCACGGCGGCGTGCTGAGCGCGGCGCTTTACCCATCGTCTGCTGCAAACTGATGCTGCAAACTGATAAGGAGAACGGCGCATGGCATGCGCGTTTTGTGACATTATAGCCGGGCGGCGCCCGGCGACGCTGGTTTATGAAGACGAGCGCGTTGCCGCCTTTCACGATATCCATCCGGCAGCACCGGTGCATATCCTGGTGATTCCGCGTGAGCACATTAGTGGGCCGGACGCCCTGGCAGCGGGCGACGCGACCCTGGCGGGTCACCTGATCGTCGTGGCAGGGCGGATCGCGCAGGACCTGGGCATCGCGGCGGACGGATACCGGCTGGTGCTGAACGAAGGGCGGCAGGGCGGGCAGTCGGTCTTTCACGTGCACCTGCATTTGCTCGGCGGGCGGCGGATGAGCTGGCCGCTGGGCTAGGCGGGCGCCGCTTGGCAGGGCATAGCGGCCCGGCTATAATGCATCTCGCGGCACCCTGTTGAGGAGGCCGCGCTGCGCAGAGGTGAGTATGCCGATCAAAGACCAAATCCAGGATGATCTAAAGGCCGCGATGAAGAGCGGTGACACGCGGCGGCGCGAGATTCTGCGTCTGCTGATGGCTGCCTTTAAGCAGGTCGAGGTCGACCGGCGTGTGACGCTCAGCGACGAGGACGTGACCGGCCTGCTGATCACGGAAGCCAAGAAGCGGCGCGAGTCGATCGACGAGATGACGCGCGCGGGCCGGACTGAGCTGGCGGCGCAGGAACAGTACGAACTGGAAGCTATCGAGGGCTACCTGCCACGCCAGCTCAGCCGCGAGGAGATCGAGCGGATCGTGAGCGAGGCGATTGCCGAGACCGGCGCGACTGACCCGAAGGATATGGGCCGCGTGATGGGCGCGGCGATGCCTCGCCTGCGCGGGCAGGCCGACGGCAAGCTGGTAAACGAGATCGTTCGGCAGAAGCTTGGCGCGTGAAATGCCGCCTGATCGCCGGCAGTCGACTCCAGCAGGGACAGCGGCGGCGGGCGCGATGGTGCCCGCCTTGTGTTTTCCCGGCGAGCAGGCCGGCGTTCGCCACTGAAAGAGACCGGAATGGCCGCGACCGAACTGCTTCCCTCGAAACGCCGGATGCGCGGGCGCGCGGCCTGGCATACCGGCCTGTACATCGTGCTGCTGGCCGGGTTCATCGGGGCCGGAGGGGTGATCGTTGCCTATGATGCGCTGACGCCGGACGAGGGGCTGGTCGCGCTGGAGGCCGGTGAGGTGGCCCCGCGCGACGTGCTGGCCCCGCGCAGCCTGAAATACGACTCGGATGTGCTGACGCAGGCGCGGCGTGACGCTGAAATGGCCGCAGCCCGCCCGATCTATGACCCGCCCGATCTGAACATCACGCGCGAGCAGGTGCAGCTCACCCGCGAAATTCTCGACTTCATCGAAAACGTCCGCTACGACGACTTCGCCACCCTCGACCAGCAGCGGGAAGACCTCGGCGCGATCGCGGCTATCTCGGTCGAGCCAGCGGTAATCGACGCGATCCTGGCGGTCGAGGAGGATTCGACGTGGCGCGCCATCTCCACGCAGATTATTCGCTTGCTCGAACGAGTCATGAGCGGCGAAGTGCGCGAGGACAACATTCAGACGCGGCGCGACAACCTGCCAAACCTGATCAGCGCCTCGTTTAGCGAGGCCGAGGTGCGGATCATTGTGGCAATTGTATCCGACCTGCTGCGTGTCAATACTTATTACAACGACGAGCTGACACGCCAGGCGCAGGTTACCGCCGCGCAGAATGTGCCGGTCGAGGCGCGCACATTCGCGCGCGGCCAGATCATTATCCGCGAGGGTGAGATCGCGACGGCGGCGCACATCGAGGC
>JADLHR010000401.1 GCA_020848665.1 Anaerolineae bacterium | reverse complement strand
TGGCTTTCGACCTGGCCGACCGCTACCGCCACCTAGTCTTCGTCGTGGCGGACGGACTGATCGGGCAGATGATGGAACCGGCGGAGCTGCCGCCGATGCAGCCGCTGCGCAAGGCTGATCAGGACTGGGCGCTGACCGGCGCGGACGGGCGCGAGAAACGCTGGATTGTCTCGCTCCAAATGGGCGCAACCGAGCTTGAAGAACTCAACAACCGGCTGCAAGCTAAGCTGCGCGTCATCGATGAGCAAGAGCAGCGGTCGGTTGAATACATGACGGAAGACGCGCAACTGGTCGTTGTCGGCTTTGGCACTGCCGGGCGGATTGCGCAGTCGGCGGTGCAGCAGGCGCGGCGTGACGGCCTGAAAGTTGGGCTGTTTCGCCCGGTGACGCTGTGGCCCTTCCCCGAAGAGCGGCTCTCGGCGCTGGCGGATCAGGTCAGCGCGTTCCTGGTGGTCGAGATGAACGCCGGGCAGATGCTCAACGATGTCCGGTTGGCGGCGGGCGGCCAGGTACCGGTCATGTTCTATGGCCGAACCGGCGGCGTCGTTCCGGTGCCCGAAGAAATCTACGAGGCGATCCAAGCGACCGATCGGAAGCTGCACATCCGGCTCGGCAAGGGAGTGACGAGGCTATGACCACCCTGGCAATCGAGGAAAAAGTCGTCTACCAGCGGCCGGAATCGCTCAGCAACGTCCCGACGCATTACTGTCCTGGCTGCACGCACGGCATCGCGCACCGCCTCGTCGCCGAGGTGCTGGACGAGTTGGGCGTGCGCGCACGCACGATCGGCGTATCGCCGGTCGGATGCTCAGTTTTTGCTTACAAATACTTCAACGTCGATAACGTCGTCGCTGCGCATGGCCGCGCCCCGGCGATGGCGACCGGGATCAAGCGTGTCAAGCCGAATCACGTCGTCTTCACTTACCAGGGTGATGGCGACCTGGCGGCGATTGGGCTGGCGGAGATCGTCCACGCGGCAACGCGTGGCGAAAACATCACCACGATCTTCATCAATAACGCGATCTACGGCATGACCGGCGGCCAGATGGCTCCGACGACCCTGCCGGGGCAGCGCACGACCTCGTCTCCTACCGGGCGCGACCTTGAGCTGACCGGGTTCCCGGTGCGGATGGCGGAATTGATCGCCGGAATGGCCGGTACGGCGTTTGTGGCGCGGCGCTCGCTGCACAACGTCAAGGAGATCAACCGCGCCAAGAAGGCGATCCGCACCGCTTTCGAAGTGCAGATCGCCGGGCTGGGCTTCGCGATGGTCGAGCTGCTGTCGTCGTGTCCGACGAACTGGAACCTGTCCGCGCCTGAGGCGCTCCAGTGGATCGAGGACTACATGGTGCCGTACTATCCGCTCGGCGACTATAAAGTTATCGAGTCCGTGCAAGCTTTGACGAAGCGATAGGACGTATGATGCAGGAAGAGATTATTTTCGCAGGATTCGGCGGCCAGGGTGTGCTTTTTGCCGGGCAGCTCATCGCCTATACCGCGCTGGCCGAAAACAAGCACGTCACCTGGATTCCATCTTATGGCCCGGAGATGCGCGGCGGAACGGCGAACTGCACCGTGGTTGTCAGCGACGAACCGATCGGCTCGCCGGTGACGCTGCATCCGAGCATCGCGGTGGTCTTCAACAACCCGTCGCACGAGAAATACGAGCCGCTGGTCAAACCCGGCGGCCTGCTGGTCATCAATGACTCGCTGATCACTTTGCCGGCCACACGAACCGATCTGACGATCATCCGCATCCCGGCTACAGCGCTGGCGTCCGATCTGGGCGAAGCGCGGCTGACCAATATGCTGCTGGTCGGCGCGATGCTTGCGCAGCGTCCAGTAGTCTCGCTGGAGATGACGCAGCAAATCCTGCTGGAGAAGCTGGGACAGAAAAAGGCGCACCTGCACGATGTCAACCTGACGGCGCTGGAACGCGGCTGGGCGCTCAGCCGCGAAGCCGTCCCGTCCAGCGAGACTGTCTGATCTGGTGCGCAAACGCACATCTCCCGCCGGGCGACAGCGTGAAGTCATCCGGCGGGGGTTTGATTCCATCCCCGGTTCGCAGTACAGTACGGGCGCTCTTCGGTTCGAGCCGTGTGCGCGGCTGCCAGCATAATGAGAGTCACCATGTCCGATCAACCCAGCTTCGACGGTTTTGTATGCCCGCTGCCGCTGCGCGACTATCCGCAGATTGTGCTGGGGCACGGCAGCGGTGGACGTCTCTCCGCCGATCTGATTCAACACCTGTTCGTGCCGCTGTTCGACAACCCAACCCTCGCCAGCCTCAACGACCAGGCGGTGCTGGAACTGAGCGGCCTGCGGCTGGCTTTCACGACTGATTCGTTCGTGGTCAACCCGCTGTTCTTTCCGGGCGGAGACATCGGCAGCCTGGCTGTGCACGGCACGATCAATGACCTCGCGATGAGTGGGGCGCAGCCGCTCTTTCTCTCGGCGGGTTTTATCCTCGAAGAAGGGCTGGCGATGGACGACCTGGGCCGCGTCGTGACCAGTATGGCGCGCGCCAGCCGCGAGGCGGGCGTTCAGGTGGTAACCGGCGATACTAAGGTGGTCGAGAAGGGGCACGGTGACGGCCTGTTCATCAATACCGCCGGGATCGGCCTGGTCCCTGCCGGGCTGCGGATCGCGGCGGACCAGGCGCGCCCCGGCGACCGGGTAATCGTCAGCGGGACCATCGGCGATCACGGCATGGCGATCATGTCCGTGCGCGAAGGACTGGCGTTCGAGAGCACGCTGGTCAGCGACAGCGCCCCGCTCCACACGCTCGTCGCCGCCATGCTGGACGCAACACGCGAGATACACTGCCTGCGCGACGCGACGCGCGGCGGCGTGGCGTCAGTTCTCAACGAACTAGCCGGACAGTCACGCGTCGGGATTGACCTCGACGAGAGCGCGATCCCGGTCCGTCCGGCGGTTCAGGCGGCGTGCGAGATGCTCGGTATGGACCCGCTTTACGTCGCCAACGAAGGCAAGCTGGTCGCGGTCGTGCCAGCGCCGCACGCGGACGTTGTGCTGGACGCCATGCGGCGCCATCCTTACGGGCGCGACGCGGTGATCATCGGGCAGGTGGTGGGAGAGCACCCCGGCCTGGTCGTCGCGCGCACCGCAATCGGCGGGCGGCGGGTGGTCGATATGCCGTTGGGCGAGATCCTGCCCCGCATTTGCTAAGCGCTCCGCGCTGATCGCCGGGTTCGGCAGGCGCCAAAGTGACGATCCGCGCCTGACGACGTGCCCTTGCGCACTACGCCGCTGCCGTGTAGACTCCATAATTGAGAATGATTTGCAATTGCAACTAAACCGCCATATCCCAGGGCCAGGAGTCTACCAAAACGTGAGCGCCATCGTCGAGCCGCGCCCCACCCTTCCTCTCAGCATGGTTGCCTCACAGCAGCGGGTGCGCCTGGTCGAGATTCGCGGCGGGCAGCGGCTGCGCAAGCGCCTGGCCGATCTGGGGCTGACGCTCGGCGCGCCGCTGCGCGTGGTGCAGGGCAACAGCGGCGGCCCGATGATCGTAGCCGTCAAGCACGACGCGCGCATGGCGATCGGGCGCGGCATCGCGCACAAGATGATCGTCACGCTGGACCCCCAGGGCGACTCTGCGCCGCACGCCCGCTGAACATGCCTGTCGTCAGGATCGCGCTGGCGGGAAACCCCAACGCTGGCAAGAGCACGGTTTTCAACGCGCTGACTGGCGCACGCCAACACACCGGCAACTGGCCGGGCAAGACGGTCGCGCTGAAAACCGGCCGTCTGCCGCTCAACAGCCACCAGCTTGAACTCGTCGATCTCCCCGGCACCTACAGCCTGAACGCTTTTTCCGCTGAAGAAGTCGTCACGCGCGATTTTCTGCTGGACGAACGGCCGGATGCGGTCGTCGCCGTAGTGGACGCCAGCAACCTGGAGCGCAACCTGTATCTGGTGATGCAGCTTCTTGAGATGCGCGTCCCGCTGATTGTGGCGCTGAACATGTGTGACGTGGCCGAAGACCGCGCCATCGTCATCGACCGGGCGCGGCTGTCGGCGCAGCTGGGCGGAGTCCCGGTTGTCCGCCTCGTCGGCACACAGCAGATCGGCCTGGATGATCTCAAACGCGCCATACTGGACCTGCCGCACGACGGTCATCTCGCGCCGCGCACCGCCGAGCTGCCACTGGCGGACCCGGTCGCCAGCGAACACGCCGCGATTCAGCGACTGATCGAGCGCGAGCCGAAGCTCGCAGCCCGCTATGATGCGCGCTGGCTGGCGCTGAAGCTGCTCGAACAGGACGAGGACCTGCTTAGTCGCATCTCAGAATACCGGGCTGTCGTGGGTGCGGTCGAGGCGGCGAGCGAACGGATTCGCGCGGCGACCGGCGAGGACCCCGACACCCTGATCGCCGACCGGCGCTACCAGATTATCGGGCGGATCGCCGAGCAGGTAGTCACGCGCCAGCGCGACGAGGCGCTGACCCGCTCCGACCGGCTCGACACGGTGCTGGCGCACCCACGCTGGGGCGTGCCGATCTTCCTGCTGCTGATGTGGCTCGTCTTCCAGGTCACGGCCAACGCCAGCGCGCCACTGGTAGACTGGATCGACAGCGTGATCAACGGCCCGCTGGTGCGCTGGACGCGCGCGGGGCTTGGCGCGCTGGGCCTGGGCGAGACGTGGCTCGCCAGCGTGATCATTGACGGAGCAATCGCGGGAGTTGGCGGGGTGCTGGTGTTCATCCCGGTGTTGCTCGCGCTGTTCATGGCGATCGCGGTGCTGGAAGACAGCGGCTACATGGCGCGCGCGGCGTTTGTCATGGATCGCTTCATGCAGAAAATGGGGCTGCATGGCAAAAGCTTTCTGCCGCTGCTGGTCGGGTTCGGATGCACGGTCCCGGCGATCTACGCAACGCGCACGCTGGAACACAGTGAAGATCGCAAGATTACTGCGTTCCTGACGACGTTCATGAGCTGCGGCGCACGCCTGCCGATCTACGTCATCTTCGGGACGGCGTTTTTCGGCGGCGCATCGGGCACGCTCGTCTTTGCAATGTACCTGGCCGGGATCGGCGTCGCGGTGCTGACCAGCCTGCTGCTGACGCGCGTTATCTATCGCAACAAGCCCGTGCCGCCTTTTGTAATGGAGCTTCCCCCCTACCGTGTGCCCAACCGCCGCACAGTCGCTACGCAGATGTGGACCCAGACGCGCGACTTCCTGCGCCGCGCCGCGACACTGATCCTTGCCGCGTCGCTGGCGATCTGGCTGCTGCTGGCGCTGCCAGTCCGGGGAAATCACCGTTTCGCCGACGTTCCGCCGCATGACAGCCTGTTTGGCAGCGTCAGCGCAGCGCTGGCCCCGGCGCTCCGCCCGGCCGGGTTCGGGACATGGCAAGCGACTGGCGCGCTGATCACCGGCTTCAGCGCAAAAGAGGTCGTGATCACGACGATGAACCAGCTCTATGTGGGCCGCGACGAGGTTCAAGAGGAGGTCGCCGGAAGTTTCGTGGACGACGCGCGGGCGATTGTCAGCGGGCTGGGCGAAGCGGTCGTTCTCACCGGGCAGGAACTGGTCAATATCGCGCCGCGCACGCTCAACGTCGTGCCCGGCGTGACTATCCCGGAGCTGCGTATACTCGGCGGCGATACGGACGACGCACCCAACACGTCGCAACTTCAGAGCGCGCTGCGCGGCGCATTCTCGCCGCTGGCGGCGGTAGCGTTCAATGTATTCGTGCTGCTCTACGTGCCGTGTATCGCGGCGATCTCGGCGCTGCGCCACGAATACGGCGCACGCTGGATGCTGATTCAGGCCGTATACACGCTCGGCGTCGCGTGGTGGGGAGCTATCCTGGTGTACCAGGGTGGCCGGCTGCTGGGATTCTAGGAGACTCTATGACGACCACCCTGCGGACTGTGCTGCAAGCGTTCGAGCGTGCCGAGACGCCGCTCTCGCTGGGACAGCTCGCCGCCGAGCTAAGTGTGGCGCCGGGGCTGCTCGAAGGGATGATCGACTTCTGGGTGCGCAAGGGTCGCCTGCGTGAAACAGGTAACGAGGCCAGCGCGTGCGGGTCATGCGGTCAGAAAGGCGCTTGCCCGCTGGTGATCAAGATGCCGCGCCGCTTCGAGCTGGCAACCGGGAACACACCGGACGCCGTCCCGCCGTGCGCCGCCTGCCACTGCGGCTAAGGCCGCGTAAGAGCTTTACAAGGGCGAAACACCGTGCTATAATTGGTGGCACTTACGAACGCACAGGATCAGATCGCCGTGAAGGCGGTCTCTTATTTTTTGGGCCGGATGTGGCGTCGCAGGTTG
>JADLHR010000400.1 GCA_020848665.1 Anaerolineae bacterium | reverse complement strand
GCGCTGCGCTCGTAAAAGAGATACTGGCCGGGGCGGTAATCGACCACCGTGATCAGGCTGGCGATGTAGGCCAGCGCATCCGCGTCAAGTTTCTGGAACAGCTTCGTGTCATGCAGCATCGCCTGGATGTTCGAGCCGGTCATGCCATTTCTCCTACAACGCCGGGCTTGCAGCGAGCAGCCTCAATCCTGATTCGTGCATGCGCCACGCCTCACAAGCCGGAAATCCGTTGATATAATCTACTTCAGTTCGGCGTTGATGCCGAATACTCTCTACTCTCTCGCACCCAGACCTGGAAGATGCATGAGACTGAACGGACCAAACGGCCCGCCGCTGGTGGACATCCGCGACTTGAGCAAGACATATCAGCCTGGCTGCCCGGACTGCACCGTGCTGCATGATATCGACCTGACTATCGACGAGGGTGAGTTTGTGGTTCTGCTGGGGGTCAGCGGCAGCGGCAAGAGCACCCTGCTCAACCTGATCAGCGGGATTGACGAACCGTCCGGCGGGGTAATCCTGCTTGAGGGGCAGGACGTAACGCGGCTGGATGAGCGGGCGCGCACGCTGCACCGCCGCGATCAGATCGGGATCGTATTCCAGTTCTTTAACCTGATCCCGACTCTGACTGTGCTCGAGAATGTTACGCTGCCGCTGGAGCTGCGCGGCGAAAACCGGCGGCAGAGCGATCAGCGTGGGCGGACGCTACTGGCACGGGTGGGGCTTGCCGACCGCGCATCTGATTTCCCAGACCGGCTGAGCGGCGGTGAGCAGCAGCGTGTCGCGATCGCGCGGGCGCTGGTCCACGAGCCGTGCCTCGTGCTGGCCGACGAGCCAACCGGCAACCTCGACGCTGAAACCGGCCAGTCCGTACTGGCGTTGCTGCTTGAACTGACGCGGCAGGCGGGCCGGACGCTGCTGATGGCAACGCACGACTCGTCGATCATCCCGCAGGCGGACCGTGTGCTGCGGATTCAGAGCGGGCGGCTGGCGCCAGTGCTCAACGAGCCGCAGGCTGCCACGAAGTGAAGCGGCGCGTCCGATGAACCTGATCCTGCTGCGCCTCACGCGGCGCTATGTGGACCGGCGGCTGCTCCAAAGCCTGCTGTTTGTGGCCGGGATCGCGCTCGGCGTGGCGGTCGGTGTCGCAATCGACTTGGCGAACGGGGCCGCCAGCCGCGCTTTCTCGCTAAGCGTGGGCAGCGTCACCGGGCGGACAACGCACCAGATCGTTGGCAGCTCCGGTAGCGTGCCGACGGCGCTCTATCGCACGCTGCGTGTTGAGGCAGGCGTGCAGCACGCCGCGCCGGTGATCGAGGCGACCGTCCGCGCCGAAAGTCTGGGCGGGCGCGCCTTCCGGCTGCTGGGGGTCGATCCGTTCGCCGAAGCGCCCTTCCGCAGCTATCTGACGAGCAGCGCGCTGACCGAGCCAAACGGCAGCGCGGGCGCGGCGCTATTTGGTTTCCTGACCGAGCCGGGCGCAGTTCTGATTAGCCGAGATCTCGCCGCGCAGGAGCAGCTTGCGCCTGGCGACACGATCACGCTGCGGACGCGCACGCGCAGCGCGGCAGTGGTCACGGTGGCGGGCTTTCTGGCGGTGGAACAGGACGGATCAGAGAGCGCGCTCGGCGACCTGATCGTGGCTGACATTGCCACTGCGCAGGAGATCGCGGGGCAGCCCGGCGCGCTGACGCGGATCGACCTGATCCTGCCGGCGGGCGCTGATCTGAGCGCGATTGAGGCGCTGTTACCGCCCGGCGCGGCCCTGGTCCGCACTGCCACCAACAGCAACGCATTAGCGCAGATGACCGAGGCGTTTGAGTTGAATTTGCAGGCGTTGGGTCTGCTGGCGCTGCTGATCGGTGTGTTTCTGATTTACAACACGGTTACGTTCAGCGTGGTGCAGCGCCGCCCGATGATCGGCATTCTGCGCGCGATCGGCGCGACACGACGCCAAATCTTTGCGCTGATCCTGGCCGAGGCTGTGTTGCTCGGCTTTATTGGGACGATAATCGGCCTGGGGCTGGGGATCGTGCTGGGCCGCAGCGCGGTCGGGCTGGTGGCGCAGACGGTCAACGACCTGTATTTCCGCGTCAGCGTCGAGCGCGTGGTCGTGCCGCCGGACACGCTGCTGCGCGGCCTGCTGATCGGCCTGGGGGCAAGCGTGGTCGCGGCGATAGTCCCCTCGCTGGAAGCCACGCGCACATCGCCCGCCGGGGTGCTGCGCCGCTCGGAGGTCGAGCAACGGGCGCGGCGCCTGCTCCCGGCGCTGACGCTCGGCGCGCTGCTGCTGATGGGCGGCGGGATCGGCGTGCTGCGGATCGATACGCGCGATCTGGTGATCAGTTTCGCCGGGCTGTTCATGGTGCTGATCGGCGGCGCGCTGCTGACGCCGCTGGCGCTGGTGGCGACGATGCGGCTTGTCGGGCCGGGGATGGCGCGTGTGTTTGGCGTGCTGGGGCGGATGGCGCCGCGTGCGATCACGCGCTCGCTAAGCCGCACCTCGGTTGCCGTCGCCGCGCTGACCCTGGCAGTGAG
>JADLHR010000399.1 GCA_020848665.1 Anaerolineae bacterium | reverse complement strand
GGGATGTAGCGTCGCGCCAGCCACAGCCCGACAACTCCGACCGGCAGATTGACCAGAAAAATCCAGCGCCAGCCGACCGTCCCGATCAGCAGGCCGCCCAGCGTCGGGCCGATGCTGATGCCGAGCGAGACGATCGTCCCGGCAATGCCGAGCGCGCGCCCGCGCTCCGACGCCGGAAACGCCTCAGTCACGATCGCCATCCCCAGCGCCTGCATCATCACCGCGCCGAGTCCCTGAAAAGCGCGAAAGCCGATCAGGAAGCCGATCGTCGGCGCAATCCCACACAGCAGCGACCCGACCGTAAACACGACCATGCCAGTCAGGTAGATGCGCCGCTTGCCGATCATGTCCGCCAGCCGCGCCACGCCGAGCATCAGCGAGGTGACGACCAGCAGATAGCTGACGACCACCCACTGCACCGTCGCAAAGGTGGTGTTGAATGCCTGTTCGAGCGTCGGCAGCGAGATGTTGACGATGCTGCCGTCAATCGTCGAGAGGAAAATCCCCATCGCCACGCTGAGCAGCACCCACCACTTGCGCGACGGATCGACGATAGGATGGAATGGATCGCTGGCCGGGGAACCGGATGGCAGACGTTCCGATGAATCCGGCGAGGAAGACGGCGGGTGATGATCTGCTGGCATTGGCTTCCTGCGCTGCGGTCAACATGGGCGCCCTGCGAAGTCGGGCTAGCCAAGTATACCGTAGCTCTATACAATCGGGAGCCTGCTAAACGGCGCCGCAAATCGCCACGTAGAAGGACTGGACCCTGGATGAAGATTCATTACACCCTGGACGACAGCGCGGCACGCATCCCGCTGACGATCCGCAGCAGCGAAGGCGTGTGGGATCGCAGCGCCGATCTCCGCAGCGCGCCGGGCGTCCAGCTTGTCGAGCTGGCGACGCAGCACTGGCTCAATACCAGCGTGACGCTGGTCGAGGAGCTGGCCTACTACTTCGAGCATAACGAGGCAACCGAAAACGACCCCTACGCGCTCACTCGCTGCTACGATCACCGCGCCCTGCTCGCGGACCTGCTCAGCGATCTGCACAACCGCCCGGTTGGCGAGCTGATCGCGCTGGACGAGATCGAGTCGCTCTTTCCCGACAGCTTTACGAGCGAATTTCCCTTCACCCTGGCCGTCAGCGCCGTTGGCGCGCCCGCGTTCGGCTATGTGCGGACCTACCGCGACTCCGAGGGCGAGGAATCGCACGGGCTGATCGTCAATCTCGCCCAGGCCCAGCCCCATCTGGAGTCAGTCTTCGGGCAGTTTTCGCTCGGCCTGCTGATCGACACTATCCGCGATGGCTTCTTCAACCACGAAGCCTTTCTGATCGTGTACCACGAATTCACCCGCAACGGCGGGCGCCTCGCCAACCGCCCGCTCGACCGCCTCAAGCACACGCTGCTCAGCCGGGGCATCGCCTGGTATCTCAGCTATCGGCACGACCTGGCGTTCTACGACGATCTGCTGAATCTCGGCGCCAGCCCGCTCGACGAGCATGTCACTGCCTGGAACCGTATGATCGACGCCGCCCGGCGCAAGACACTCAGCGAGACCACCCTTGACGACTGGATTGACGTGCCAGAGACGCGCACGCCTGGCGAGATGACGCTCGACGTGCTAGGCTACGTCGCCGCGCGCGCCATCGCCGGGGCGCATGGCGACGCCGGGCTGCGCGAGTCAATCGCCGAGGGGCCGGACCGCTTCATCGCGCTCTACAGCGCGCTCGGTCCACACCCGCTAAGAAGCTGACCGAACCGATCCCCACAAAAGCAAAAACAGGGCGGCCTGTGTATCCGGTCGCCCCGCGAGAGTCTTCGCGTCGAACGGTTACCGCTTGTCGAGCGCAATATCCCCAATGTTGGCGGCCAGCTTCAGCGCGGGGCCGCCGTCGCCGAGCGTCGCGGTCAGCGTCGCGCCGAGCGCCGCGCCGGTTGCGACTACTCCGCGTTAAGGCGGATGTCGCCCACATTGACGGCCACTTCCAGCACTGGCGGCGTGCCGCTGCCCACGCCAACCGTCCCGCGCCAGATATAACCGGTCACTTCGTCCGTGTCCTCGGCGTCGGTGATCGACAGCGCCCGATCAACGGTAACATCACCGACGTTGGTCTCGGCCTCGACCCGCGCAAACAGATCACGCGGCAGGACCAGCCGGATTTCGCCAACGTTCGTCTTGAAGCGCGAGTCGGTCAGGTCTGCGGCAAATACGCCGCTGAACCCGATCTCTCCGACGTTGACCTGCGCGTCCACGTGGCTGACCTGCACCTCACCGCCGATCCGCAGCGCGCCCACGCCGCCGTCTACGTCAAGGTCGAATACGGTGTTCGCGGGCACGGTAATCGTCAGATCGACCGAGTCCACCCGCGCCAGCGAGAACCCGCCGCTCGGACGATCTATGATCAGGCGGACGGTGCCTTCGCCCGCGTCTTCCAGGCGGACCGTCACGTCGTCCAGGCGGCTGCGCGCCTGGCTGCGGCTGATGCCGTAGGCGCGCTTGAGATAATCGACCGCGATCACGCCGGACTCACCTGTCTCAATCGTAATGTCGCCGACCTCGTTGTCGATGGCAAACGTCAGCGCGCGGGCGCTCACGTCAAGCTGCTCGGAGCCGCGCTCCGTCACTTCGCTGCCCTCGATCACCGCGCTGAACACCACCCCGCCGATGCTGAGCACGGCCAGCGGCAGGATGAAGCACAGGCAGCACAGCATTACGCAGCCGCCCAGCACGAACCAGGGCCAGCGCCGGCGGCGCGGCGGCTCTGGCTGCAAATAGTAATCGTCGCTCCGCTTTCGTTTTTCCGGCTCGATGATCTCGGCTTCCGTCTGCTCAGGGTTCATGGTTCATTCTCCCAACTGCGCGGCGAACAAGCGCCCACGCGGTGGATCGAGCGAGCATCCACACTTGTATACGCACTGGTCCGAGGCGTCGTTGCGCGGCGGGCGCTTAATCGGCAGATGGCGCGACGCCGTCTTCCTCCTCGGCAGCCAGCGCAGCAGTGCACGCGGCGCAGTAGCCGGTGAAGCACGAATGCGCGGCGATAACCGTCACGCCCAGCGCGGCGGTCACTTCGTCGCGGAAGGCATCCACGATGTCCGGCTCGACCGGGACCTCGCGTCCGCAGCGTTTGCAGGTCAGCGTGTAACGCTCGTAGACCGAGCGAAAGCGGTATTCCTCACGGCCCTGCTCGTCTCCGACGTTGCGCCCATCGACCAGGCGCATCGTCTTGAACAGCGCCAGCGTGCGGTAAACCGTCGCCAGGCTGAGCGCGCTGCCGCGCTGGTTCGACAGCCGGTGCAGCGCCTCGGCGCTGAGGTAGCGCCGCTGGTGGCGCAGCACGTCCAGCAGGGCGCGGCGCTGGCCGGTGACGCGGTGTCCGGCGCGGCGGAACGCTTCCAGAATGGCGGCCTCTTCGCGGTCGGAAGCCGCAGCCAGCGCCGGGGCGCTGAGATCGCCGACCGGCACGAAACCCGCCGGCGAGCGGTCAGGTAGAGTTGTCATCGCGTCGTCCCGTCCTCTCTCGCTCATGATAGTAATTATGTCACAGACGCGCCGCATCCGTAAATGTTGCCCCAGGCCCAGGGCGCGGATCTGTTATCGGGCGGCGCACACCCGGCGATGCCAGATTCCGCATAAACTCTATCAAAACAGTCGATATTTTCTATAGATTTATGTAGTTTTAGAGGTTGCCCTGCGCGCAGTGAGCCGGTAGAATTCTGAGCGCACTCTAGAGTACACGTAATTTTGTATTGTCACTTTCACCATCCTTAGGAGAAAACCAGGCATGAAACAACTTATCCTTCTGCGTCGCGGTCTGATCGGCCTGCTGGCGCTGGCGCTCGTGCTGGCGCTTGGCGCGCCGCTGGCGTTCGCGCAGGGCGGCGAAGCGCGCACCTTCACTGACGCGCTGGGCCGCGAGGTCGTGCTCGAAGCCGCGCCGCAGCATGTCGTCGGCCTGAGCGCCTCGATCATCGAGGTGCTGTTCGCGCTCGGCGTTACCCCGGCGGGCGTAACGGAAGGCATTGAGAATCCCGCCGCCGCTGGTCTGCCGACCTTTGGCACCGGCTACCAGCTTGACTTCGAGGCGATGGCCGCGCTGGAGCCGGACCTGATCATCGCCAATGCGCAGCTTCAGGCGCAGATGGCTGACCAGCTCAGCGCGATCGCGCCGACGCTCTACGTCCTGACGCAGACCGCCGGCGACGTGCCCGCCAACATCCGCCTGATCGGCGAGGCGACCTGGAAAGACACTACCGCCGACGCTCTGGCGAAGGCATACGAGAGCTTCCTGGCCTTTGTGCCAGTCGCGGCAGCGGGCCACGAAGGGCCGTCGGTCCTGATCATCGTCGGCACGCTCCAGATGCCGAACTTCGGCAAGAGCACGACCTACCTGGGCGACATGGTCACCACGCTCGGCGGGACGATTGTCGGCGATGACCAGCCGGACGCTGGCCCCTTCCCTGGCTATGCGCAGCTTAGCCTGGAATCTGTCGTCGAAGCCGACCCGGACATGATCCTGACGATCACGCGCGGCGCGCCCGGCACCAAGCCGATTCCGGAAGCAATGGCGTCCGACCCGATCTGGTCGTCGCTGAGCGCCTTCCAGAATGGCCGCGTCTACGAGCTGGATAACCGCCTCTACGTCGAAGCGCCCGGCCCGCGCTTCACCGAGGCGATCTCCAACCTGTTCGAGCTGTTCTACGGCGGAGAGGGCTAGGACGGCTCGTGAATTCTCCAGCGCAGGCTGCTCCGCTGATTCCTGTGCGACCGTTCGCAAGCCAGGCGCGTTGGCGCCTGGCTTCGCGCACGCTGGTCGGTGTGCTGAGCGCGCTGCTGCTGCTGGGCGGGATCGTCTACTCGCTCGGCAGCGGCTCGGTCAGCATCCCGGCCGGGGACGTAATCGCCGCGCTGCGTGACCGCGCCAGCGTCGCCAAGATGACCGGCATCATCGTTCACGAGGTGCGCCTGCCGCGCGTGCTGATCGGCGCGCTGGTCGGCATGAACCTCGGCATCGCCGGGACGCTGCTGCAAGGCGTTGTACGCTCGCCGCTGGCCGACCCGTACATCCTCGGCGTCTCGGCGGGCGGCGGGCTGGCGGCGGCGGTCACCTCGCTGCTGCTCCCGGATTTTCCGCCAGGCGCGGTGCCGATGGCGGCCTTCGTCGGGTCACTGATCGGCGCGCTGGTGGTCTACGTCGTTGCGTGGGATGGCACTGGCGTGACGACCACGCGGCTGGCGCTGGCGGGCGTCGCGCTGACGACCATGCTCAGCGCCTTTACCACGACGATCGTCGTGATGACGGTCGAGGTCGGCGCGCAGACCGTCTTCCAGTGGCTGGTCGGCGGCCTGTACACCGCCGGTTGGACCCAGTATCATCTGATCGTCCCGTACAGCGTGGCAGGCTTTCTGCTGGCGATGCTGCTCGCCGGGCGCGCCAACATCCTCGCGCTGGGCGACGACGTGGCGCAGGGCCTCGGCCTGCGCGTCGAGCAGACCCGCTTCCTGATGAGCGCGGTCGCCGCCGTGCTGGCCG
>JADLHR010000398.1 GCA_020848665.1 Anaerolineae bacterium | reverse complement strand
CTGCTCACGGATCACGCCGAACAGCGCCGCCAGCGTTCCGCCCAGGCGCGGCGCGATCTGCTGTGACTTCAGCGGGCACGGCGTCAACCCGTCGAGCCAGCCCTCGTCCAGCGCGGCCCGCGCGAAATCGTCCAGGGTACCGATCCCATCCGGCTGAAGGCTGCCCGACCGGTCGGGCATAGCTCCTGGGACGCCAATCCAGAAGGTGCTGAGTCCGGCCCGTGACGCCGGGACAATGTCGTTATGCCAGTCGTCGCCGACCATCACCGCCTCGGACGCGGCGGCGCCGACCCGCGCCAGCGTTTCCTCGTAGTACTCGACATCATTCTTCGTGAAGTGCATGTTTTCGAGGTGCGTGACCAGCGCGAAGGGGACCTCGTCCACTGGGACGCCAGCCCACGCCAGCCGCTGCTCAACAGCCTGACGCGGAAAAAACGGGTTCGTGGCGACGACGACGGTGTAGCCGCGCACGATCAGCGCATCCACCAGCCGCCGGGCGACCGGGCGCTGCGCCGTGACCGAGCGCAGGTCCGGAAATACGTCCCGGTAAAAGGCGCTCACCGTCTCATCGAACTCAACGCGGGTGATAGTCAGCGCCGGGTCAAGCGCCGCGTAGAACCGCTCGGCGTTCGTCGGCCCGAACTCGCCCCGGACCATCAGCGCGCGCACGGCGTCCAGCAGCGGGCCGCTAATCTGCGCCGGCAGAAACCCGTCCAGCGCGGCAAAATAACGCTCGACAAACTGCCGCGTCGGGTTGCCGAGCAGCGTGTCGTCCAGGTCCAGCAGAATGGTCGTGATCATGGCGTGTGATGGGTGGCTCATCCCCGGTTATGGCCGAGACATAGCGCAGGATGAGATGGGCATGCGTTCGGCAGGCTTAATCAAGCGCGTCCTTGAACAGGCGCAGGGCCGGGTTCTCCTGTGCGCATTGCGGGCAGCCGATATACGGATTCTCGATTGCGATCTCGTGGCGCTCGCACCACGCCTCGATTTTCATCTGGCGCACGAAACCGAGCAGCACTGGACGGATCGTCAGGCGCAGTTGCAGGTATGGGCTGGCGTTGGCGCGCAGAATCTCAGGGACCGGGCAGCGCGCGCAGTCTTTTGGACGCCAGGGCGCGGAGTCGGGGTTGGCCTGCGCCAGGCGACATTCCTGAACAGAGCGCCCGCGCGCAAAGTCCTCGTAGTAGTAGGGGCACTCTTGCCCGGCGGGTGTACGCATCAGCCTTAGCCTTCGCGGCGAACTGGCGCATCACAGGCCGGCGGAGCGGTCCGGCCGGCCTGTGGACACAGCATGATCGACATCGAGGCGATCCCTAGACGCGCGTAATGTACGAGCCGTCGCGGGTGTCCACGCGGATTTTGTCGCCGACGTTGACGAACAGCGGCACGGTGACTTTCAGGCCGGTTTCGGTGATGACTTTCTTTGTCGCGCCGGTCGCCGTGTCCCCCGCGATCGCCATCTCGGCCTCAGTAATTTTGTGCTCGACGGTGGTCGGCAGCTCGTAGTCAATGATCTCAGTCTCGTACGACAGCAGCTTGAGCCGCGTGTTCTCCTTGAGGTACAGCAGGTCGTCACCGAAGACATCCCTGCGAAGCTGCGGCTGGTCGTAGGTCTCGATGTCCATGAAGTTCAGAAATTCGCCGTCATCATACAGGTACTCGACTTCGCGCGTCTCGATGTGAATATCCTGCACCCGATCGCCGGAGGGGAAAGTCATTTCGCGCGTGAAGCCGCTGCGCAGGTTGCGGACCTGGACCCGGATCGTCGCGCCACCCCGGCCGGTCTTGTTGTGGTGATAATTGAGAACCTTGTAGATTTCGCCGTCAATCGTGAAATTGGTGCCGTTGCGAAGCTGGTTTACGTCGATCATAGGAAACCTTTGTCCCTTAGTTCCCAGGTGTGACCTGCCGAGGTTTGAGCAGCAGAATTATAACAGGAAACGCCGGGCGGTTAAATGGGAAACCTGCGCGGGATCGCTATATTCTCCTTAAGAACGTCTGCCAGAGCGCACCTGCCGGGGCAGGCGCCTGATCCGTTGAAAACGAGCGCTGCCCGTCGCGGCAGCACGCGAGGGCCTGCAAGCAAGCGGCTGGGACTATTGGCGAGGCGCCGCTGCTCCCGAACAGCGACTGAACGACTCCGCGTCATGCGCTCAGGCGCGCTCGCCGTCGATCCACGCGACCGCAGCATGTGGCAAGTCGGCCAGCGGCCCGCGCCGCACAGTGCAGGCCGGCAAGCTGTCCAGAAACGCCTGGCCGTAGCGCTTCGTGATCACCCGGTTATCGAACAGCGCCACTACGCCCCGATCGCTCTGCGTGCGAATCAGGCGCCCGAACCCCTGGCGGAAGCGCAGGATCGCGTCTGGTACAGCATACTGCATGAAGCTGTTGTCGTACTGCTCGCTGCGCGCCGCGAAGATTGGGTCCGACGGGACCGCGAACGGCAGCCGCACAATCACCAGCGCGCTCAGGTCGTCACCCGGAATGTCGACCCCTTCCCAGAACGAGCGCGTGCCGAGCAGCACCGCCCGCTCAGCTTGCTTGAACCCTTCGACCAGCGTCTGGCGGCTGGTGCCATCGCTCTGATCGAACACCGTGATGTTGCCGAGCGCCAGCCGGGGCGCAATCGCCTGGGCGGTCTGGCGAAGCTGCGCGTAGCTGGTGAACAGCGCCAGCAGCCGTCCCTGCGTCGCCGCCGCCAGCTCGATCAGCCCGCGCTCAACATACCGCTGGTAGTCGTCGCGTTGGCTGGGGTCCGGCATATCGGTCGGCACGTACACCAGCGTTGCGCGCTCGTAGTCAAACGGCGAGCCGATCACCGCCTCTTTGATCTCGTAGGCGTTCAGCCGGTCGCGGATGTAGTCAAATGAGCCATTGGTGCGCAGCGTCGCGCTGGTCAGCACAACCGAGTGCTTCGGCTCCCAGATGTACTGCTCCAGCAGCGGCCCAACGTTCAGCGGCGCGGCGTGCACCGCGATCTGCTCGCGGTCCTGTTGCATCTCGACCCAGTAGATCGTGTTCGGATCGGGGCTTTCGGTAAACGCGCCAAGCTGTAAATGCACCGCTTCGAGGTGACGCGCCGCCGCGACCACGCTCGACAGCAGATCGTCGTAGTCGAGCACGTCAAACTCGTGCAGCCCGCCCAGGCCGCGCGCCAACCGTACCATCGCGTTCGAGATCGCCTGCGTGAACTGGCTGAGCATCGTCCACGCCATCTCGACCTGCTCCCAGCCCGGCTGATGGCGAAGCTGCGGCGTGATCCGCACCTGAAGGATGTACTCGTTGCGGCGCAGCAGCCCTGCCCCGTCGAGGAAGCGGTAGAGCGTCGAGAAATAGCTCTCGGCGTGGTGGCTCATGGCACGGACCGAGTCGCTGACGGTCTTGACATACTCCTCGATCTGCTCGAAATAGCGCGGAGGTACGCTCCCCCGCGTGCTGCGGATCACGTCGCCCAGCAGGCCGCGCCGCGTGTCGCCCAAGTCGTCAAGCTGGCGCTGGAGGGCAACCTGGTTGGTCTGGAACGACAGCCCGCTGGTCGTCGCGTCTTCGAGGTGGTGGCCTTCGTCGATGATCAGGTAGCGATAGTCGGGCAGCACGCGGTTGCCGATCTGCACGTCAGACAGCAGCAGCGCGTGGTTGACGACCAGCACATGCGCCGCTTCCGCCGCGCGCCGCGCCTTGTAGAACGGGCAGACGCCGTGCATCTGGTCGTGACAGCGATCCAGCGTACAGCCCTCGTCCGCCGCGCTCAGCCGCGCCCAGATCGCATTTTCTTCGTAGCCGCGCAGCGAGATCTCGCCCCGGTCACCGCTGTCGGAGTCGAGCAGCCATACCAGAATTTTCGCCAGCACGCGCAGCTCGGCCACCGAGGTTGGCCCGCGCCGGCGCAGCGTCATCAGGCGGCGCGGACACAGATAGTTGCTGCGGCCCTTGACGACCGCCGCGCGGAATGGGACATCGAGCGCCTGAGCCAGCATTGGCAGGTCTTTGTTCAGAAGCTGGTCCTGCAAATTGATCGTGGCTGTGCTGATCACGACGCGCTCGTTATTCAGCGTGGCCCACAGCACCGCCGGGATCAGGTAGCCGAGGCTCTTGCCGACGCCAGTCGCGGCCTCGATGATCAGGTGCTCGTCACGATTGAACGCCTGGGCGACCTGTCGCAGCATCTCGACCTGCTGGGGCCGATCCTCGTATCCGGCGAAAACGCGCGCCAGCTCGCCGCCGCGCTCGATGATCGAGGCCGCCTGATCAACGTCGATCAGAGTGCGCGCCGGGTTAGGACGCAGCGGCTGCCATGCCCGATCGGCGGGCCTGAACAGGTCGGTCGGCGTCGGGGTGGAGCGCACCTCGCGCCGGGTGCCCTCGACGAAAGCGGTCTTGCTGCGCTCTTGCAGCGCCGCCAGGAAGACCGGCTGCGCGCTCCAGGGCAGGTCGCCCGCTGCCTCGACGATCTCCTGCAAGATTTCCAGCGGCAGCGCCAGCGCCCGCTGCCACAGTTCCCAGTACAAATGACCGGTAGCGAGCGCGTCGTCCAGCGCGCGATGCGCGTGCTCCAGGCTCACATCAAACTGGTCGCTCAGATGCGCCAGGTTATAGCGCGCGGTATCCGGCAGCAGCACCGACGCCAGATCGTAGGTGTCGAGCGCCAGGTTGTCGGTTGCGATGCCGTAGCGCGCCAGGAAGCCCAGGTCAAAATCGACGCGGTGGCCCAGCACTGGACGGCTGCCGATGAAGGCGTGCAGCGTGGGCAGCACGGCGTGAATGCCCGGCGCGCCGATCAGGTCTTCGGTCTGAATACCGGTGATCGCGGTGATGCGGTCAGGAATACTGCGCCCTGGATTGACGAGCGTGCTGAACGTCTCGCGCACTTCGCCGTTTTCAAACACCGCCGCGCCGATCTCGATGATCGCGTCTTCGTCACGATTCAGTCCGGTGGTTTCCAGGTCCAGGGCGACGATTGCGTCGCGCATGGTGTTCTCCTTCTAAGCGGCCAGCGCCGCGCCAGTGCGAAGCGCCTATTGTACCATACGGTCCGGGCCTACGGACGGGTTAAGCCGCTGGTTCAGCCCAAATCGGACGGCGGCAGTATAATCAGGCGCAGCGCGTCATGCTGGGCGGAACCATGCCGCCCACCTTCCACCGGGAGAAGCCCTATGAGCCGCATCGTCCGCACCCCTGCCCCGCTGATCGTCAGCGTGATCGCTGGCCTGCTGGCGCTCAGCCTGGCCGGATGCGCTTCCAACGCGCCGGAGCCGACCGCCATTCCGCCGGCGCGAACGCCGACCCAGCTGCCGGTCGTTACGCGGATCGTGCCGCCGCCCCCCTCCCCGACGCCGACCCCAATTCCGACCCTGGCGCCGGAGATCTTCGACGCGGCGGGGGACTGGACGCTGCGCATCACGCTCGACGTGCGCGGCTCCGCATTCGTGCAGCGACAGAGCTACTTCGGCGCGGCCAGCTTCACGGCGGACGAGCGCGGCGCTGTCAGCGGCAGCGGCTATTTCACACCGGCGCTTGACGGCGGGCGCTGCGAGGCGGAGACGCTGGTCGAGGAGCCGATCACATATCGCGTCGTAGGTGAGGTGCTGCCCGGCGCAGACGGCCCACGCGTCGATCTGCGCCTGATCCCGGACAACATCCGCCAGCCGGAG
>JADLHR010000397.1 GCA_020848665.1 Anaerolineae bacterium | reverse complement strand
TGCCGTTACCCCCTACCGTAACCGTTCAGTGTCCTCAATGCGGACCGAGGGGATGAAACCGTTCATGCTTCCCCCTGCGCTGGTCGCGGCGGTACTTTCAGTGTCCTCAATGCGGACCGAGGGGATGAAACATGACGGCAGACACGGGAGCGGACAGGGGTACAGCAACTTTCAGTGTCCTCAATGCGGACCGAGGGGATGAAACACGGTATCGGCTTCCAAAAGCCGCGCCGCCACACCCTTTCAGTGTCCTCAATGCGGACCGAGGGGATGAAACGTTCCCAGGCGTAGCGGCCCGGTGCGTAGTTGCCCTTTCAGTGTCCTCAATGCGGACCGAGGGGATGAAACGCGCGCCGCCATCACATCACCCCGATATGCACGAGCTTTCAGTGTCCTCAATGCGGACCGAGGGGATGAAACAGCATCACTCGAATCGCCAAAACAGGTCATAAATGCCCTGATCGTGCGTTTTGCCCCCTTGCAGGCCGTTCTGGAGCGCCGGATTTACACACATCTGCCCTCTCAGTGCTCTATGCGGGCCAGGTGAGTGAAACTCGTCTCGTGTCAAAAAACACTGTCGAGTTTCATTTCTCCCGAAAGTCAAAAAACATCATTGCAAAACCGCGCGTACTGGCATACCCGGCATTTACCAATCTGCTGTACGGGCGGCGGACAAAGCTCACTCTCCACCATAGCATGAAGCTCTGTAAGCGCAAGCGACAATTTGTCCACGTCGCGCCGGGTCAGCCTGACCTCATGATACTGCTGCGTGGGGATGCTGTAAATATAGCAGCCCAGCACCGCCTGCGCGGGCGCCTCGTCAAGACACATCCGGTAGGCGACCATTTGCAGCTTCCAATAGCCGTAATCGCGATCGGTATCTTTGTAGTCGATCAGGTAGAGTCCATCTGCCGTTTCAACAACCTCATCCAGTCTCCCGACGATGCGGTACGTATGGCTGAACACGGTCACGTCAAAGTGCCGCCGCCCCTCGACCACGGTGTGGAGCGCGTGCTTGCGGCGCTTCATGCGTACCTTGGTCTCGGCCTCCGCCTCGATGCCCATCCTGGACAAACCTGTCTCCCGGTCGATCCCTAGGCACAGCGTATAGAAGCTGATGCGCGGACAGTAAGCGTAGTTTTTTAGCTCATTGATGCGAAGATACGCCGAAAGGAGTTCTGCATCTGGCGGCTCGATCATTGCCGGCTCTCTCCCAGTTCTACTCGCTTTTCCCAGTCATCCTTAGCCACCGGAATCAGCGTGGCGTGGCCCTTCTTCATCAAGGGACGCAGCAGCTTTGCCAGCTCGCGCAGATGGGTGGGCTTGATCAGGCCGCAGAACACGCTGTATTGGTGGCGATCAAGGCCGTAGTCCAGGCACGCATCGCTGACTTTCTTGCGCGCTTTATCATCGCTGATGTCGTAGACGACCACGACGCGGATCATGCTTATCCCCCGGTATACGACTCGTAGGGCTGCTCGCCGCGCAGCGCGGCAGCCAGCGCCCGCGCTTGAAGCTGGATGATCGACCGCAGTTGATACTGCTTCTTCTGGTAGACACCCTGCGCATTGAGACGAGACATGATATGTTCCGCGAAATTCTTGCGGAAGTCGCGTTCCAGGCGGCCGTCTTCCTCAAAGCGCACGTCGTAATGCCGGTTGACCAGCCCGATCACGGTGCGATCCACCACCGGCGCGCGGAACTCCTCGATCAGATCGAGCGTCAGGCTGGGCTTACCCGGCCGGTCGGTATGGATCAGTCCGGCGTAGGGTTCCAGCCCGGCGATCACGAGCGCATTCTGCACCTCGCCATAGAGAATTCCGTACCCGTAGTTCAGCAGACAGTTAACCGGGTCTTTAGCGTGGCGACCAGCGCGGCCCGGCCAGCCATACTCGTCAGGAATAAGAGCACCGACCGCGGCCCAGTAAACACGCGCGCACTGGCCCTCAATCCCCATGAACTCGGCGCGGACATCGCCAATCGTTGCCGCCTGCGTCGCGGTCAGGCGATCCGCGTATGCAAGCAGATCGATGCTCGCCTGTGTCAGCGCATGAGCCGCCTCCTCAGGCTGGCGGCGCGCGAGATAGCGCAGGTTGGCCGCCTGACTCCTGATCTTGCCTGCGCCGATTTGCTGGCCGATTGCTACGCCTGTGCGACTGTTGAGCGCGTCAAGCTGGCAGCGGCGCGTGTGGATCACGGTCGTCAGATTGGGCGACAGCACGGTGGCATAGTTGCCGTCGAAGCTGTCGACAAAATGCACCGGGATACCGGCCTCGCAGCAGGCCGACAGCGCCGCCGCGCTGAGCGAGGCAGACCGGGTATGAATCTGGACGCTGCGCAGGTGCAGCAGCGGCGCTTCGGCGGTTCGCGCTCCATTCACGCTGACACGCAGGCGCTTGCCGTGCAGGCCCACGAACGCTCCATACTCGCTCACGATCAGGTCTTCAACAATTGCCATGGTGTCGCCCTCTCCTTGATGATCGGCGTCCTCGATGCGGGCCGGGTAAAACCTCGTTCAGGTAACCTATCGAAATGAGCTGGCATACGCGGCGCTCGCCAGGGAATTACGCTCATTGCTCTCGAAAGGTCACTCAGTTCTTCCTTTCCCCATCCCAGGCCACCTTTCAGTATCCTCGATGCGGGCCGGACGATCAGCGCCAGTCGTAGCGCAGGCGATACCAACCGCAGCCCTTCACCGCGTTCTTGCCCACCTGGAGCGCCTGTCCCAGTACGAGCCAGGGCAGCAGCGGTGACAGGTCGCCCGTGTACGTCGCCTCGCCCGCGAAGCCGCTGGTGGGGCGCATTTCGCCGTCGCGCCGCGAGCCGGACCACATCTCGACCCAGCGCGTGCGATCCTCAATCAGAGTGATCGCCTCGGCGCAGGCCAGCAGCTCCTTAAACGGAACCCACACCGGCGCATCGGTGTACACCTCGCTGATCATCCGCGTGCGCTCCAGCAACCGCTGAAACCAGGGCTTGAACAGTGGCGCGTGGGCCAGCTTCTCGCGCTCGACAATCCGCGTGGGCGTCAGAAATTCGACCGTCACACGATCCGGACGCAGCATCTCCGCCAGGCGCGTGTATGCCTCGGCGCCCGGCGCGGGACGCAGATCGTTGAGGTGCTGCCCTTTTCCGTCGAGCAGAGGAGTCGGCTGATAGGTGAGCGGATCAAGCGCGTCGATCCGCGCCAGTTTGAAACGGTTGCGCCCACGTCCCACGCCGATCTGCTGCATGGCGCTCAGCGCGGACAGCACCAGCGGAAGCTGCTCCTGCCCGCGCCCATAGAGCGACACGCCAAACGACATCTCGCAGGCAGCGGGCGTCAGCGGCGGACGAATGGCGAGCGGGCGGGGGACATCTTTCCCCCCGCTCGTCTCGTCATCTTCCAGCCGCAGCAGCCACGCCACCGGGTTTTCCTCTACATCTTCGCGCGAGCGCACCGCCGTTCCGGTGTCGTACATCGCGCGCAGCGCCTCATACAGCGCGCCCCGGATGCTGGAGCCAGGGTTCGCGCCGAAGTCCAACGGATACGGCGCGGAGAGGTGCACATCCAGCAGCGTCAGCGGGATCATGCCAGCCACTCCGCTCTGTAGACTGTGTGATTGAAGCCGTGATGCGCCAGTTGGTAAGGGAAAATAACGTTGTAGCTGACTCGTCCACCGTCCGAGCGCGGATTGTCGTAGACTGACACGTCGCCAAAGGTCGCATCCGGGCGCATATCGTCCATGCGCTGCAAGAAGCCCAGGCCGAGCGCGTCCGTTGCGTGACAGAGATCAACATAGCCCGCCGCTTCGAGAACAGGGGGATCGACGGAGTAGACTTGGTGCCCGGCGTACTGCATGAAGCTGCCCTTGCGCCCGAAGTAGTTGATCGCGGGCAGGATGTACGCCAGAGCATCGGCGAATGCCGCATCCGGCGCTTCAAACGCCAGCGCGAGCGTCCCGGCGTGGAACACGTACTCCCGCTGGGCAATGGTCTGATTCCAGGGGATGGGGCCAGACTGGGGCCGCAGGACTTTTTGAAACGTCCGGTTGACGGCGACCGCCAGCGGCACGCGCAGCCAGATGCCCAGATCGCGGACCAGCGGAAATTGCTCGACGCCGTAGGCTAGCCCGCCGAAGCAAATCAGACGGTCCAGCAGCGCCATCTTGATCGCATAGGGCGTGGGAGCCAGCAGCGACTTGCCGCCGCTGGAAGTCGTGTTCGAGGGGCGCAGCCCGAAGGCCGCGACCGGCTCGTAATCGACAATAATCCACATGGCTTATGACCTGCGATACTGGCCCGGCGTCGTCGTTTCAATCACGTCGGCAAGCTGGCCGAGCAGCCCTTCCTGGCCCGCGAAAGGCAGCAGATAGACAGCGTTTTCGCCGTGCACGCGGTTGATCAGACTGGAAACGTCATTGGCGCGCTCAATGAAGTTGTCGGCCAGCGGGCTGATCAGCGGGGCTGCGGCTGCAGACGACGACACGCTGACGAAGCCCTCGACATCGACTACATGCGGAAGCTGAGTCGAGGTCAGCGCGCCTTTCGGATGCAGCACGGTCTGCGCCAGCGCCATCAGCGCCGCTCGGAACCGTTCCGCGCGGTCATCGACATGCGGCGGGTAAATCTGTACCGCGTCGTTGAAGCCAATCGCGGCCACGTCCAGGTGCGCTACGAACGCGTACACGCCCGACGAGGCCGGGCGATTGAAGACCATCTGGCCGATATTGCGCTGCTTTTCTTCGGCAACGGCATCGCGATCGGCGCCCTTGCCGACCTGCGCGCGCGTCAGGCGAGTGATTGCGTGCCGCGCGTGGAGAAACTCCTGCACTTCGGTGATCTCCGGCAGGCCGACGGTCCAGCCGAACTCAATTGCGGATTTCCGCTTCACTGATGTTCCCTCACCAGTGATCATAATGCCGCAGACATCATCGACCGCGCATGTAAGCAGGCGATCAATTACCTCATCGACCGCCGGCTTTCCTTTGATGTACTCCTGAAACTCGGAGTTGCCCATCATCCGGGCCGGATCGAGCGCCTGACAGGCCGGGCAAACCGGCAGGTTCCGGTCCATTGCCACATCACGGAAGGCGTCGGCGAAGATATGCTTGTTCATGTCGCCGGAGATCGCGTTGACGGTGTAGCGCCCATAGCCGGGCGCGCCGTCCTCGCCTGTCACGGGCGTCACGATGCCGACCTGCCGGGTCATCAGGCGGTTGGACTCGTTGCCTTCGTTGTTGAGCGCGTGCAGATCCATCACCACGCGGCACGCGAGCGAGAGAGACATCATTGGGGTTGCCATGCGAAATTTCTCCTCCAGAGTTAGCAAATGATCGATGTGCCAGACCAGGACCTACGCTTCTTGTTCCTTGCGGGCGAAGCTCGACGAATAACCGGCAGCAACCAGCAGACTCGCCACCACGCGCGACCCGAATTCGCTGACCAGCGCCACGACCTCGTACAGATCGTCCTCGGTGATGAACGGTCGCGTTTCCTTATAGATCGCCTGCACGTTGCTGCTCTCGCGCATGTAGTCGTGCACAAAATGACCGAGGTCTTCGATGAAGTCGTCGGCGTCGTGCGCGCGGCGCAGCAGATCGTCACCCAGACCATGCCGCACTTTGAACCCGGTCTGCTGGCTTTTCACGTCCTTGAAATAGCGCAGCTGAACCGTGCAGCTTCGTATCGCGTTGGCGAGGTTGCGGAAGCCGGGATTCTCAAAAACCGGACGGTAGTCTTTGTACTGCGGGTTGTTCATGAGCGTTTTCTCCAATAGCTCGATCTGCAAATGGGTCATCCATGGGCTGTCGATCATCTTGTTGAAGCGGTGTGTACTGTACGCGATGGCGAAGTCGATCCAGTCGGCCAGATCGCCCAGCGCCGCGAACCGGCGGTAGCTCGCCAGAATTTCCAGTTCTTCGGCGTAGTCGCCGCGAATCGCCTCAATCAGCTTGCGATGGCCGTCCAGAACCGCCCGCGCGCCTTCTAACGCTTCAGCGTTCGGTTGGAGCGACAGCCACGCGGGCAAGGCGAAGGTCGTCTCGTCGAAGGGGATTTGGGTCGAGATGTCCTTGTAGTAGTATCCGACCAGGCCGCTCACGGCGTTGACCTCAATCTGATCCCAGGGGTCGGCATTCGGATCGTTCAGGTTGGCGAGGTGATGCTGGATCATGCTGTCGTAGAACGCGATCTGGCTGAGGGCATCGATCTTGGCGCGCGGCATGATGTTGGAATAATCGTATAAGTGGCGCACGCTCCCCGAATCGCGGTAGGTCTGCATGGTAAGCCGCAGAGAGCGGAAGGCAATATCTCGCGGCAGGGGATAGTAGAGCAGAGCGTCGCCATTCGCGTTGAAGGGCATCGCGGCCACCATGTAGCCCGCGAACGCCAGATACATCTCCAGCCAGAAGATTTCGGGCGTCCCGGTATTGATTCCCTTTGCGCCGGTCGCGGTGAACGATCCCTGCGCCGTCGTCGGAGACACAATCGACAGCGCGCTGATGTCTGTCTCTGCGCCGTCCCATCCGAAAAGCTGGAAGCCGGACGTGTCAAGCTGCGGCTTGATTTCCTCGCGCCAGATGTCGCGCGCTTCGTCCAGCCGGTTCGGGAAATCGCCGTACGCCTGCAAGATTAGCTCGCACAGCGCCTCGGCGCACTCGCCCTGGTGGGCGTGCCAGGCGTGCACCACCAGGGGATAGCCGATCCGCATCGCCGAGCCTTTCCCGAAGTACGAGCACAGATGCGCCCAGAGGGGATAGTCCGGGGCGCGAACGGGCGCGTCTCCTTCTTCGCGCGTTTTCTGGCGCCGGGCCTGCCGTGTCTCGTCCACCTTCCGCTTCTCCGCGCCGTAGTCAATCACGCGCTCGCCCGGAAAACCGAAGGGCCGGTACTTGCGCCGCACCTCGTCCTCTGACACGCCGCCTTCGACGAGCTTCTTCTCGTTTGCCGACAGCGGCTTGAGAATCGCGGGCAGCAGAGGCGGCAGCCCGCGCTGCCGGACGAGATCGAGCAGCGCGACCAAATCGCGCCCGATCACCTGCAAGCGATAGACGCTGCCCTGATCGACAATTCGCACGTCCACTCCTGCGCCTGCCTCGGCCAGACGAAAGAACAGGCTCGCCAGCCCATAAGCGACCAGGGTGGAGCGCATCTGGTCCGTATCTTTCTCGACAAACAGCGTTGTTTCAGGCATCAATCTCCTCGCTTCTCCTCGCCTGCGACCAGGTTGGTGTGGCGATAGTCTTTCCAGTAGCCTCCCGACCGCTGATCCGCCAGCCGCAGCGCGCGCACGAAGACAAAATACATCAGCGCGGCGTCATAGCTGCTGTAGGAAGGGGTAATGCCCTCGACGGCGTTGCGCAGAGCGCCGCTGCCGCGCTCGAACCCAGCGGTCACGCTTCCAGCCCAGCGAGCCGCCTCCTGCTCAAACTCGAACAGACTCAGCGCGTGCGTCAAAGCGGGGCCGCTGCCGGGCGACAGGCGGAATGGTCCGGCGTTGTCTACATCGGGCGTGTGGTGGCGCATGATGGCGCCCACGACTACGGCCATCCAGAACGGATCGCCGCCGGTCGCTTCCCACACGATCGGCAGGCACGCCTGGGCGCTTTCCCCCGCGTGCGGACCGCGCTTCATCCGCCGGTTAAGCTGCTTTTGCAGCGCGCGCTCGGCTTCATTGTCGCTGTCATAGTCAGTGTGCGCCAGCGGCGCGTCATCATCCAGAGGGATAACACCCGGCGGATACCCGTTCTCCTGCCGTAGACGCTGCCACGCCCGTGCCCACGCCTGCCAGGGCGTGTTGAGCTTGCCGACATCGTGCAGCGCGAGGGTCAGCCGCAGCAGCCGTTCCGCCTGCTCGACATCGCGGCCCAGGCGCGCGCACAGGCGGCGCAAGGGATAATCAACTTCGGCGCAGAGAGGCGAGAGCGTGTGTTTGGCGAACTGTCCATTCGACACACGTTTGCTGATTGTGCGCTGCGACGTGTAAGCCAACTGTAGCCCGTTGATGTGCTCGTAGAATCGCTCGGCTTCGTACACAGGCTGGTCCCAGGGCTTCTCCGGCGCGTCGGGCGAAGGCGTGGCCGGAACGTTGCCCGGCTGCAAGATCAGCCCCAGCTCCGGCGTGTACGTGACCGCGTGGGGGTGCGCGACGAAGCGCCAGTTGGCGAAAATCTCCGACTTCTCCCGTACTGGCTCCCAGGCGTACTCGGTCGTGTACTCGTCAATCTCCCTTGCGTTCTCGACACACAGCAGAAACTCGGCGTCGATCTCGCCAGCCGCAGGCATCTGTTCAAACGCCCGCGCGAGCCGCCCTTTTGAGATGCTGAGCGCCTCGCGCCGCCAGGGTTTCTCCGTGAGCCTGTCGTCCTGGTTGGGCTTGTCGTGGATGAAAAGCTGCGCGGCGTTCGTGTCTCTCTGGCGGATCAGGCTGTCGGCGTATCCCGCGTCGCGCTTCAACATGCAGTCGGTGATTTCCCCGATGCGCGCATCGATTCGGGCGTCCAGGCCGTCGATGAACGCCTGGTCCGCTTCCTCATGCGCCAGCTTGACCAACTGCTGCTCCTCAGGGAAGCCGATCACTTTTCCCCGAAACTCGTCCAGGTTAAGCGCATCCCAGGTCTTGTGGCAGATCGCTTCCTGCCCCTCGTCTTTGTAAGGCGCGTAATTGAGATTGCCCTCGTCGTCGTAGGGCTGGAAAACGTGGACGCGGCCTGTTTCGCCCTCGCGCCGCGCGCAGCGCCCCGCGCGCTGGATGATGCTGGCCGCGGGCGCGCATTCGGTGAACAGCGCCTCGCTGCTGATGTCCAGCCCGACCTCCACGACCTGCGTTGCGACCAGCACGACCCGCTGCCCAGGTTTTTCTTTGAACTGTTGTATGGCAAAGTTTTCAGTGGCGCGGCGATCGTCGCGGTAAAAGCGCGAGTGGAGCAGGCGACACTCGCCATCGCCATCGAGTTCGCGGCGCAAATCCAGAAAAAGCTGCTGCGCGCGGTCAACCGTGTTGCAGACACACAATACTCGTTCCGCGCCGCCCATCCGCGCAAGAACCGCTTCTGCCGTCAGCGGTCCGTCTTCGGCGTAGAAGGTGCGCTGGCGAGTGGTCAGCGCCGTAATGTCGCTGAAATGTCCCTGGGCGAGCGGCGTGCCCGCCGGGTCCGCGATGACCTCAGCGCCCAGCGCCCGGCCAATTTCTTTGAGAAACACGGGCGAGAAGGTCGCGCTCATGAGGATGAAACGGCTCAGGCCTTGCAGCATCCTCAGCATCGCCAGCACGGTCAGCATCATCTCGCGCTGCGGGTAGAGGTGAAATTCGTCAAAGATAAACGCGCTGCCGATCATCGCGCCCGCGTTGATGTTGTCGAGCCTTTTCGGCAAACTGTATGGGATGTTTAGAAAGCTCGCCAGCATCTGATCGACCGTGCAGAAGATGACGCGGCCCTCAAAGAGCGAATCGTCCGGTGTCTCGCCGGTCTGAATCGTCGGCTGCCATTCAGGCTTCCAGGCTTTGAGCCTGGCGCGGGAGTCGTATTCCTCGTAGAACCCCCGCGCCAGAACTCGCATCGGCACGTTATAGATGATCCGCTGCGGATAAGCGGTGAGCGGTTCGCGCTGAAAGCCGATGATGTTCGGCTCAAGCGCGGCGCGCGTCTTCCCCGCCCCGGTCGGCGCCTGAATGATCAGGTTCTGTCCATCGAGAAATCGGGTACAGACATCGTCTTGGTACTTATAGGGCGGATCATCAAGGTGCAAATTTGAAACCATAAGCTGTCACCTCTGCTTGCTTAAAAGATGTAGTCGCGCTTTTGTTGGGAGCGTCCGTAAAGCCGCGCCGTTGCTTCGGCCTCGGCGGCGATCTGCTGGCGGAGATCGTCCGGCTCCAGCACCTCAACGTCCGCGCCCCAGCCGCGAATCCAGGGCATCATCTCCTGCGGCTCGGAAATCTGCACCTGCCAGATGACAGACCCATCCCGCTCCAGCCACATGTCCTGCGTGGGATGCCAGCGTGTTTCCTGAAGCCGCTGGAACTGCCGGTTATGGAAGCGCAGCTTGACCTGCACCGGACTCTGCTCGCCCACCCAAATGCCCCATGTGTGTTCGAGGTAGTGGCTGATCTCCCGGCCGGATGGTCGCTCGAAGCGCGTGTTCAGCGATTTTGCCGACAGGATGCGATCCAGCTTCAGAGTGAGCGGTTCGATTTTCCCAGAAGCGCGCTCGAAGCCGCAAATCAGGTAGAAAGCGTCGGACCAGACCGTTGGCTCAAACCACCAGGGCGCCACGACCAGCGTCGAGGCCCGGTCTGCATTTGGACGCTGGTAGCGCAGCTCGACATGCTGCTGCTTCCGCCAGCATTCGACCAGCCTGGTAAATATTTGGTCTCGCTCGCTGACTTCCTCCTGTATTAGGTCTGGAAACAGTTGGTCCGCGATCTCCTCATGCAACAGCGAGGCAATCTGGTGCAAGAGGCAACGAACCAAAGGCATCCGATGCAACTCCGCTCGGACCATTCGCCGTAGGGGGAGGTACAGAAACCACGCTTGAGCCAATGACAGCCGGATAGCTGGCTGATAATTCGCATCGAGGAAATACTGTCCCTTCTCCTCGTAAATTGGAACCCCATCCGACTCCAGGCGTGCGAGGTCGTTGTAAACTGTGCGCTGGGAAACACCTAACTCAGCGGCAATCTCCGCTGTGCTTAGTCCCTCGGGATGATTCCGCAAGAGCGCTTCGAAATCGCGCAGGCGGCGGCGAGTTATGTCTGGCATCTCCGCTCCTGATCCTTTATCTCAGCTTAAGCAGAAACTTGAACGAATCGTTCAACCGCAAAGAGCTTTGCTTCAAAGTAATAATCTGCTCTGCTCGTTTTATAAATTAAGCGAGGCGTGGTCATAAATGGTCAAGCGGCACGGAGCAACGCTTTGGCCCCACGCCCTAACGGTAACTGGCGCTCAAACTGATAGAGCAAAACCAGTTGGTAAACAACGATAGCGCTCAACACGATCAGTTGAGTACGCTTCAAGCCTTTGACAGGGACTTGCCCGCCCCATTCAAAGACGTTCTTGAACAACCCGTTGAAGGGTTCGATGGCTTGCGAGCGCAACTGATGAAACACCCGACGAACATCAACCCCTGCTCCACGATGGGGATACCTGCCGCGTCGTGTGGCGACCAACAACCGGTCGCTCAGTTCACAGGCGGCACGCAAGGCAGGGTCGTTGTAATGGGTATCCCCCAACACAAAACGGACCTCAGGAGGCAGTTGGCGAGCAAGCGAGGGGCGACTTCATTATCGGCGATATTGGCCGGGGTCAATTCTGCTGCCAACGGGATCCAAACCGACGCAACCGCACAAGCCAGATGCAATTTTCCACCCATACCACCAGCCATGATAGCCCGACTTGCTCCACTGGGCTTGGGTATCAATCGTCGAATGGGGCACAATTCCGGCGTCTCGATGCTTTTTGTGCCAGACCCTGCCTTTAGCCCGCAGGGCTGGGCTGTCCACGGCGGCGGCTCGCCCGGCCTGTGCCCAGGGGTGGAGCAGCCCCACCAGATGACGTCCCAGACTCCCAATCACACCGGGCAAGCTCTCCGGCAGGGCTTGCAACCGCTGTTCCCAAGTGCGCCGCGAGGGAAACCGACCCTGGTCATCCGTCAATTCAGCCCGCAAGTCCCGCGTCAAGTCAGTGTCTTGGTCCAGAAACGCCAACAGGCTATAGGCGGTGTACAACCGTCGGATCACCATGATGATTAACGCTTTCACGATCAAGCGGTCAGCATATACTTTCGGACGCCCACGCTTACCTGGCGGGGGCACCCCCGAAACAGGTATCCGATCCACCAGTTTCACCAACGTGACAAGTACTGGTTCCCGGTGTAGCATTCAGTCGCCTCTCGGTATGGATGTGTGGCAACTGAAATACTACGGAGGCCGCCGCGCTTTGGCTATGCCTGGGCGCGGTGTCTTTTGCGTTCACTTTTTCCGCTTGACCATTTATGACCATGCCTCCGCTAATTAGCGAGAGTCGCAATGTTAGCCTTCACGCTCCGTGCCAAGGCGCGTGGTCCACGCCGCGATACTCTGGTGCGTCTCCGGAACGTTCCGAGGGCTGAGCAAATCAGACCGTTTTTGTTTCCGAGAACCGTTCTCCGCGCTGGGCCAGCGCTCGTGTAGGATACGCGCAGAAAGGGCAGGGCGCAATTCGGGCAGTTGGGCATTGCCACTTGGTTCTCTACAAACATGAAGCTATTCTATTAGTAGGCCCTTATGCTAGATCAAGTTGAATGAAATGAAGTCTCCCGGTAAGGTTTGATAAGAGCCGCAAAACTCAAGTCAAACCGCCAGGAGACAAGCGAATGATAGACACATTTGATGATTTTTGCCT
>JADLHR010000396.1 GCA_020848665.1 Anaerolineae bacterium | reverse complement strand
CTGACCGGGCGGCTGGCGAAGCTGGTCAGCGGGACCGGTCAGTTTCTCACTGCGCCGGGCATCGTCGGCTCGCTGAAAGCGCGCGATATCCTGCTCGATGATCCGTATATCGCCGCCTCGGTCGCCCTGTTCGATCGTATCACGCTTGCGCTGGTCGGTATCGGCTCGGTACAACCTTCCGAGCTGCTGGCGAGCAGCGGCAATATTTACTCAGAGGACGAGCTGAATCTGCTGCGACGTGGCGGCGCGGTAGGCGATGTCTGCCTGCGCTTCTTCGACGCCGACGGGTGCCCGGTGCTGACGCCGCTCAACGAGCGTGTGATCGGTATCCCGCTCGAAAAGCTCCAGCGCGTCGAGCGGACTGTCGGGATCGCGGGGGGCCGGCGTAAGCACGCCGCCATTCGCGGAGCAGTGATGGGCCGCTGGATCAATGTTTTGATTACGGATCGCTTCACGGCTGAATCCCTGTTGTAGGAGCGTTGTTTATGCGGCCCAGAAACATCGTTTTGGTCACCGTACGAGGAGCGCTGCTGGGACTTCTGGCGGCGGCTCTGTCGGGCTGCGTGCTGGCGACAGTACGCACGATCAGTGAGGACAAGGAAGCCAAGCAGGGCTTCACCGGCGAGGCCTATGTTGCTGAGATCTGGGAGAGCAAGGTCTTGCCGGCCTACGACGAGCAGGCGGAGGACCTGTCCACCCTGCTCCAGGCGATCGCACAGGACGAGGCGGCGGCGATCAAGCAATATGGGCACCGCTCCGGCACCGGCTCATACAGCTTTATGGTGCGCGGTGAGGCGAAAGTGGTCGCGCTGGACACCACCTCGCGGTCAGGCATCATCACACTGGACCTTGTCCCACCAGATGGCACGGTGGACGCCAGCATGGTGATCGGCCCGCTGATCAAGGTCTCACAGCGCAGCGCAGTCCGTGACGCCGTCGGATTTATCCAGTATGGCGCCTTCACCAACCAGCAGGAATTCGCCGATGTTGCGACCGCAATGGGTGACCGCATCATCCCGATGATCGCCGAAGCGCTGGGCGTGGATGATGTTGAGGCGATCCGTGAGATGGATCCCGCGCAGATCGAAGGGAAAACGGTGCAGTTCATTGGCGCTTTCTCGCTGGACAATGCGAGCGCGATCACGATCGTCCCGGTGCGGCTGACGGTGGTGGAAGCATGAGCGCGCCCGCCGCCACACCTGAGCAGGTCAGGACGTTTGACGACGTAATTCTGCGCGCCGAGCAGGTGTCAAAAGTCTATCCCGGCACGGTCGCGCTGGATAAGGTCGATTTCAACGTCTATCGTGGCAAGGTCAATGTCCTGGTCGGCGAGAACGGCGCCGGTAAATCGACGCTGATGAAGATTCTGGCCGGCGTTCAGCAACCGACCGAAGGCCATCTGATCCTCGAAGGCGAGCCGATCCAGCCGAAATCCCCGCGCGAGGCTGAGGAGATGGGGATCGGGATCATCTACCAGGAACTCAACCTGTTCCCGAACCTCAGCGTCGCCGAAAACATTTTCATGGCGCACGAACTGACAGCGGGGGGCGCGGTCATTCATCACGGCCAGCAGGAGGAGCGCACGCGCGCGCTGCTGGCCCGGCTGGAACAGCCGATCAGCCCCAAGACGCTGATACAATACCTGCGCATCGGCCAGCAGCAGATTGTTGAGATCGCCAAGGCGCTGGCGCTCGAAGTCAAGATTCTGATTATGGACGAGCCGACCTCGGCGCTCAGCACGGCGGAGGTCGAGGTCCTGGTCCGCGTTATTGACGAACTGACCGCGTCAGGCGTCTCGATTATCTATATCTCGCACAAGCTCGAAGAGCTGATGCAGATCGGCGACTATATCACTGTGCTGCGTGATGGGCGCAAGATCGCCGAAGCGCCAATGGCCGAGGTTGATCTGCCCTGGATCATCGAGCGCATGGTCGGGCGTGACACCGCCGCGTCCTACCGCCCGCCGCAGCACGCCGTCGAGCGCGAGCTGCTGCGTGTCGAGGACATAACCCTGCCCAAGTACGGCGGCGGCTTTCTGCTCGACCACGTCTCGTTTACGCTGCGTGCCGGAGAGGTGCTCGGCATCTACGGGCTGATGGGCGCGGGCCGGACAGAGCTGTTCGAGTGCCTGATGGGACTGCACCCGATGGCACGCGGCGACGTCTGGCTGGGCGGCAAGAAGCTTGAAGGCCAGATCGACAAGCGCATCAAGCAGGGCATCATGCTGATCCCGGAAGATCGCCAGCGCGAGGGCCTGATCCCAGAGCTGTCGGTCGCCGACAACATGCTGCTGGCAAGCCTGCGCAATTACCTGCGCGGGCCGTATCTTTCCCGCGCGAAAGAAGAAGCTGCCATCAACCGCCTGGTGCGCGAGCTGGCGATCAAGGTCAGCAATGTTCAGAACCTGATCTCGTCGCTGAGCGGCGGCAACCAGCAGAAGGTCGTCGTCGCCAAAACGCTGCTGACCTCGCCCCAGGTCCTGCTGATGGACGAACCAACGCGCGGCATTGACGTAGGCGCTAAGGAAGAGATTTTCGACATCATGCGCAAGCTGGCCGCGCAAGGGCTGGGCGTTATCTTCGTTTCAACCGAGCTAAAAGAGATCATGGCGATGGCCGATCGCATCCTGGTAATGTCGAAGGGTGTGATCACGCGCGAGCTAAACCGCGCTGAGGCGACGCAGCAGGCGCTGGTCGAAGCCTCGGCAATTGGGCACGAGCTGGTCAGAAAGGATGGGTCAGGAAATGGCGGAGGTTAAAGTGCAATCAACCCTAGAAGGCAGCCCGCTCGGCCAGATCACAAAAAGGCGCCTCACCCTGCGCGGCTTGCTGCTGCAACTGCGCGCCTTTATCGCGCTGATCCTGTTGTATGTGTTCTTTGCGCTGCTCTCCAACGCCTTCGTGACGCAGAGCAACCAGGTCATTCTCGCCAAGCAGGTCGCCATTAACGCCGTGCTCGGCATCGGCATGACCTTCGTGATCCTGACCGGCGGGATCGACCTCTCGGTCGGCTCGATTGTCGGCCTGACCGGGATGGTGGCCGGGATGCTGATCCACAAGGGGCTGATCCTGACTCCGCTCGACCGGGTGATCTACTTCAACGTCTGGATCATCGCGCTGATTGCCATTGCCGTCGGGATGCTGGTCGGGCTGTTGAACGGTATCCTGGTGACGCGCTTCCGTGTTGCGCCATTCATCGCCACGCTCGGCACGCTCTACATGGCGCGCGGGCTGGCGCTGCTATCCAATAACGGCGCCACCTTCCCCAACCTGATCGGCAAGCCGGAGCTGGGCAACACCGGCTTCCCGGAACTTGGGCGCGGGACTTTGCTCGGCCTGCCCTACTCGATCTGGATCATGATCGGCCTGGCGCTGATTGCGATCTTCATCACGGGCAAGACGCCGTTCGGGCGCCAGGTCTATGCTATCGGCGGCAACGTGCGCGCCGCGCAGCTTTCCGGCGTGCGTGTGAAGACCGTCACGATGCTCACCTATGTTATCTCCGGCTTTTGCGCGGCGATCGTCGGGCTGATCATCTCGTCGCAGTTGGTCGCCTCACACCCGGCCACCGGAGACGGCTTCGAGCTGAACGCCATCGCGGCAGTCGTGCTCGGCGGCACCTCGCTGGCGGGCGGGCGAGGCACCATTCTGGGCACTATCGTTGGCGCGTTCGTCGTTGGTGTGCTGCGCAACGGGATGGTAATCGAAGGCGTCAGTTCCTTCTGGCAGATGATCATCACCGGCGGCGTGATCGTGCTGGCTGTGATCATCGACCAGGTCCAACAGCGTATTCAGGAGCGGAGCGCGGCGTGATGCCACTGCACATGATAAGGAGGTGCCGAGCCTGGAAGATGCGCAAACAGAGGTGCCGATCGACGCAACGATCAGCGGTAACATGCTCTTTATCATCCGATCGAAAGTCTTGCTGGCAATAGAGAGGGAGATTATGTTCCACAAAAACTGGTCCAAGCTCATTGTGACGCTGCTTGCCCTGGCAACGGCGCTCGCGGGCTTCAACGTCAGCGCGCCGGCTCTCGCCCAGGACAGCCCAGGGTTGATCGTGATCATCACGCCATCGCATGACAACCCGTTCTTCAAGGCAGAGGCGGACTCGGCGGACGCGGCGGCCAAGGCGCTCGGTTACGAGACGCTGGTGCTGGTCCACGACGACGACCCGAACCTGCAAGACCAGCATGTTGACCAGGCCATCGCGCTCGGCGCTAAGGCGATCATCCTCGACAACGCCGGGGCGGACGCCTCAATCGCGGCGGTGCGCAAGGCCAAGGACGCTGGCATCCCGACCTTCCTGATCGACCGTGAGATCAACGAGACCGGCCTGGCCGCCTCGCAGATCATCTCCAACAACTACCAGGGCGCCGTCCTCGGCGCTGAGGAGTTCGTCCGCCTGGTCGGCGAAGAGGGCAAGTACGTTGAGCTGCTCGGGCGTGAGTCCGATACCAACGCCCATGTCCGCTCGCAGGGCTACCACGACGTGCTGGATGAGTATCCCGACCTCGAACTGGTCGCCCAGCAGTCGGCCAACTGGTCCCAGACCGAAGCCTTCGACGTGATGGAGACCATCATCCAGGCCCATCCTGACATCCTGGGCGTCATCTCCGGCAACGACACCATGGCGATGGGCGCGATGGCTGCCCTCCAGGCCGCCGGTATGACCGATGTCGTCGTCGTCGGCTTCGACGGCTCGCAGGACGTGATGGACGCCATCAAGGAAGGCACCATCGCCGCGACTGTCCTCCAGCCTGTCGCTCAGTTCGGCCCGCTGGCCGTCGAACAGGCCCACACCTACATCACCACTGGCGAACTGCCCGAAGAAGAAAAGGCTTCCATCGACTGCATCCTCATCACCCCGGAGAACGTCGAAGACTACTTCAACTTCGCCCCGGTGAAGTAAGCAGATCTGAACGCGGGGAAGGCGCGCTCGTGACCGCGCACTTCCCTTCCAGGAGCAGCCGGGCGCAGCCTTGCCCGGCTGCTCCACCCGAAACGGCATTCGATCGGTATCTGGCTGGCGTCGTGATCCAGGCAAAGTATGTAAGCAGGCGCCGCGCACGGCCGGGCGGCAGCCAGATCGAGCGCGCTTTGCGGACGGTATGACACACGACATGGCGAGAGGTTGGAGGGAGGGCACGCCGCATGAATGAGCGAGACCTGAGACGGAAATCCATTGAGTATCGCAAGACGATTCTGACGATCATTCACCAGGCCAAAGCGGGGCACACTGGCGGCAGCCTCTCGTGCGTGGACATCCTCAACGTGCTTTACAACCACGTGATGAACGTCTCGCCGCAGAATTTCGACGATCCGAACCGCGACCGCTACGTGCAGAGCAAGGGGCATTCGGTCGAGGCGCTATACACCGTCCTGGCAGATAAAGGCTTCTTTCCGCGCGAAGACCTGGCGACGCTGGGCCACTACCGCTCGCACTTCATCGGTCACCCGACGCGCAAGGTGCCCGGCGTCGAGCAGAATACCGGCGCGCTGGGGCACGGCCTGTCGGTCGCAGTCGGCATGGCGCTCGGCGCGAAGCTCGACGGGCGCGGCTATCGCGTCTTCACTCTGCTCGGCGACGGCGAGTTGACCGAAGGCTCCAGTTGGGAAGCCGCTATGACCGCCGCGCATTACCAGCTTGACAACCTGATCGTCATCGTCGATCGCAACGGGTTGCAGATCACCGGGCCGACCGAAACCGTCGTCGGGCTGGAGCCGGTCGAAGACAAATTCCGCGCGTTTGGGTTCGCGGTGCGCGCCTGCGACGGCAACGACATCGCAGACCTGGTCCGCACCTTTGAGCAGGCTCCCTTCGAGCCGGGCAAGCCGAACCTGGTTCTCGCGCACACGGTCAAGGGCAAAGGCGTGAGCTTCATCGAGAACCAGATCGCGTGGCACCATAAAGTCCCCAGCGCCGAGCAGCTCGCGCAGGGGTTGGCGGAGCTGGATCGCGCGCAGGCGGAGTT
>JADLHR010000395.1 GCA_020848665.1 Anaerolineae bacterium | reverse complement strand
TCGCCGGGGTGCCGTTCCTGGCCGGAATCGCGGTTGCGCTGCGGCGCTGGCGCTCACCGGACCACCTGATCCTGGTGATCTGGGCGGCAGGCACGGCGATGCTGGGCGGCGTGCTGTTGATCGACCCGCCGCACTATCCGCGCTATATCAGCGCGACCCCCGCGCTGGCCGTGCTGGTCGGGTTCGGGCTGGCAGCGGTGGGCGAGGCGCTGGCATGCAGCCTGGCGCTTGGCGACGCGCTGCGCCTGCGTGCGGTAGCGCAGCTTCGGCGGGCGCTGCCGGGCCTGCTGGCGGGGACGCTGGCAATTGCGAACCTGGGCGTATACGTGATTGACTACCTGCCGCGCCCGCTGCTTTACGGTGAGCGCACGGTCCAGTTGAACGAGATCGCCGCGATCCTGGCGGCGCTTGGCGGAGAGTACCAGGTGCACACGTTCTCGGCGCAGGACCTTGACATGGACGGCACAGACATCATTCGCTACCTGACGCCCGAAAATGCGGGGGTCGAGTATACTGGTGCTATGGAGGCCCTGCCGGGGAGTCTAGACCCTGGCGCGCACGCCTTTGTGATCGCTCCGGCGCGGCTGGAAGAAGTCAGCTCGATTGCACAGTGGCTGCCGGGCGGACAGCTCCGGCAATATATCAATGCGCGGACGGAACGACCGCTGGTTTATCTCTATATCGTTGAGTTGGACGGATAAGGCGCGGCGGGCGCTTGGCGTTGGAAATTTGGTAGCAGGCCGTGTACGTCGATTTCGACAGCCGCGTGCGTCAGAGGCGGCTGGCCGCGCAGATCATTGGGAAGTGAGCGCCTGGCCGATCCGGCGTGTGAGACGACGCCGGGGATAAGCGAAGGTGACGATGGACTCGCAGATGATAGTGGGGACTGAAGTACTCGCTGCGCTGGAACAGATCGCGGCGGAGGTGACGGAGCAGGGGGGGCACGCTGGCGCGCTGCACTGGATCGCGGAAGCCGCGCGCAGCCTGACTGGCGCGAGCGCGGCGGGGGTCTGGCAGGCCGAGGAGGGCGGCGTGTGGCTGCGCCTGATCGCCGGGAGCGAGCTGGCGTCGGGCGAGGCGCTCGACATGCGGACCGGGCTGATCGGCGCGTGCGCAGCTTCGCTCGAAGCCGTATCCGCGCCCGAATTATTGGCCGATGATCCGCTGGCCTCGGCGGGATACGCCGCCGGGCTGGCTGTGCCGTTGATCTTCGATGGTCGTTTGCTGGGGGTGGTGGCGATCTGTGATCGAGCGCCGCGCGTTTTCGATCTGGCCGGGCGGCGTACCCTGGAACTGCTGGCGAGCAGCGCGGCGGCGATCCTGTCCGCGCGCCAGGCCAGCCAGGACGCCGAGGAACTGGGTCAGACCGTAGCGCAGGAGCGCGAGGGGCTGCGCCAGCTACAGCTTGCTGTGCGGAGGATGCTGGAGCAGCCGGATTCGCAGGCGAACCTGATTGAGATTACGCAGGCGCTCCAGGCAATCGGCTGGGGAGGCGTGGCGCTCGCGCTGTTTGACGAGCAGCAGGCGGTCGTCGCCAGACTGATCGCCGGGCTGGATGAAACGGCGGATGCCGCCTGGGGCGCGAGCATCGTGCCCGACGACATCTGGGCGCGCTATCAGGCCGGCGAGCTGGACGGCTCGCGCCTCTACGGCGTCTACTACCTCCCGGCCGACGCCAATGGCAATGAATGGCAGCCGAAAGACCTGGTCTTTGCGCCGCTGCAACTCGGCCAGCACCGGCTCGTCGGTGTGATTCGCGTACAGGACCCGGCTGGCGGGCTGCGCCCAACGCCCGAAGCCCTGCGCATACTCGATATCCTGGCTAGTCAGGCGGCGTATGTGATCGAGAATGGACGTCTGCTTGATGACGCCGCGCACTCGGCAGCGGTGCTGGCTGAGCAGGTAGACGAGCTGTCGATGATGCACCGCGCCGACCGCGAGCTGGGCGCGCACCTTAACATGGATCGCGTCATGACACTGACGATGGACTGGGCGCTGCGCCGCACGCGGGCGGATACCGGCCTGCTGGCGCTGATGACCGATGACCGGCGCGGGCTGGTTCCGTTTGTAACAATGGGCTACCTCGACCAGGCAGTCAGCAAGTTTGACGCGTCGAACCCCTGGCCGCTGACACTAGGAGCGGTCGGTGAGGCGGCGCGCACCGGCCAGACGATTATCATACACGGCACACCTGCAGAGGGCGAAGAGGCGCACCTGATGCCTGGCGCCCGCGCGCAAATCGCAGTGCCGCTCTTGATGCGCGGCGAGATTCTGGGCGTGATCATGCTGGCGTCCGGCGACCAGGACACGTTCGAGGAAAACGATACCAGTTTTCTGGAGCGCCTCGCGCGGCGCGCAGCGGTCGCGCTCGACAACGCGCGGCTGTTCCGCCAATCCGAACAACTGGCTGACGACATGGCGGTGCTGTACTCGGCCAGCCGCACGATCACGTCAACGCTCAATCGTGGCGAGGTGCTTCAGCACAGCGCACAGTCAATGGCCGTTGCGCTCGAATGTTCCAGCGCGATTATCCTCGACTATCAGGCCGAGACGCAGGAAAGTGAGGTGCTGACCGTATACCGCGTGGGCACCGCCCGCGACGCGCAGGAAGTCCTGCCTGAACCAGGCGACGTACTGGACCTGAAAGGGCTGCTGGCGATCGCGCAGGCGATCGCCGGCCAGCGTGCGCTCATCTTGCGGGCGTCGGACCCCGCTATGCCGCGCACCGAGCTGATGTGGCTCCAGCAGCACCGGATTCAGGCGGCGCTGGTGCTGCCGCTCGTGGCACAGGGCGAGGTAATCGGCGTGGTAGTGGTGATCGAAGGGCGGCGTGACCGGCGCTTCGCTCCCAATGAGATTTTCAAGGCGCAGACTCTTGCCAGCCACGCCTCGGTCGCGCTGCGACAGTCACTATTGTTCAGCGAAGTGCTGGAACTGGAGAAGGTCAAATCGGAGATGATCCGCATGGCCTCGCATGACCTGCGCAATCCGCTAAACAATGTGCTGGGTTATATCGAGCTGGTCAGCCTGTCGCTGAACTCGGCGACGATGACACCCGAAATCGCGGATTACCTGGCTAGCCTGCGGCGCAGCGCCAAGACGATGCAGTCGCTGATCGACGATCTGCTGACACTGGAGCGGGTCGAGAGCGAGCGCGAGAGCGAGTGGCAGGTGATCGACCTGTCGGGGCTGGTGTACGAAGTCGTCGAGGCCGAGCGACCGGGCGCCGGGCTGCGGCGAGTGGCGCTCGAATTTGAGCGTGCTATCGGCGCCGCGCCGGTTTTTGGCAGCGTGACGCAGCTTCGGCAGGCGATTACCAACCTGATCGGCAACGCGGTCAAATACACACCCGACGAGGGCCGCGTCGAAGTGCGCTTCGCCCAGGAAGACCAACGCCTGCACTTTGCAGTGCGCGATACCGGCTACGGGATCTCACCAGAGCGGCAGGCGCGGCTGTTCGAGCGATTCTATCGCGCACGTGAGCCAGGGACTGATCATATCCCCGGCACCGGCCTGGGCCTGTCGCTGGTCAAGACGGTTATTGAGCGGCACGGCGGGCAGGTCTGGTTCGAGAGCGAAGTCGGCGTCGGGAGCACGTTCGGTTTCTGGCTGCCTGCCGCCCAATCGGCGGCACGGTAGAGCGTCGGGAGCGTTTTCGCTCACTTGATCAATCGCGCGCCATGTAGGCTGGGACGGGTGGTGAAGGTCCGGCTGCCAATACCGAGGCGCTCATATGTCGCAGCGAAGGCGCCGGCAGCAGCGTGCGCGGTAGCGGAGTCCACACACAGCGCGCAGAGTGTCGGCCCGGACCCGCTGATCAGCGTCGCCAGGGCGCCTGCTTCACGCGCGGCAGCGCGCGCCTGGTCGAAGCCGGGGATCAGGTTGGCGCGGGCCGGAGTAACGATCGGGTCTTGCTCAGCAGTCCGCGCCAGCAGCGCGAGATCGCCGGTGTGCAGCGCGTGGATCAGCGCGGCAACCAGCGCAGTCTGGCGCACCATATCGTGCATCGACACACGGGCGGGCAGCACGGCCCGCGCATGTGCGGTCGGCACGGCGACATCGGGCGTGACCAGCGCCAGATGCAGTTCCTCTGGCACAGGGAGCGGGTGGATCGCCCTGGCCTCAGCGCTCATAACCAGCACGATCCCGCCCCACAGTGCGGGGGCGACATTGTCGGCGTGCCGGCCGCTGACCGATGCCTCGGCCTCGACGCAGGCGGGCAGCAGATCGTCCAGGTCGAGCGGCGCGCCGTAGAGCGCGTTCACCGCCACGGCAGCGGCGGCGGCGCTGGCGGCGCTGCTGCCCAGGCCGCTGGCGAGCGGCAAGCCCTTCTCCAGGTCCAGGGAGACGCCTCCGGATGCGCTGAGCCGTTCCAGAACTAGCTGGCCGGCGATGCAGGCAGTGTTGCGCGCGGCGGAGCGCGGCAGCCGTCCATCATCACCGGAGATCGACCCCAAGGCCGCTCCAGGCTGCTCGCGGTAGGTAGCGCGCACGATATCACCGGGGGCTTCAAGGGCCATTCCTAGAATGTCAAAGCCGACGCCCAGGTTGGCGACGGTTGCCGGTGCAAAAACCGCGACCGATTCGCCGGCAGGGTGAGTCTGGCGTGTGGGACGTTGGGCGGATTTGGGCACGATGCTGCTCCGTCTGCGGGCTGATCCTGGCGCGGAGTATAGCTGGTCCGGTAATAACGGGCTATTGCGCGGGCAAAACAGGCTGGTTAGGCTCAGACAGGCGTATACTTACCAATACAGACGGTTGCGGCGATCAGCGGGGGAACGCCGGAGGACGCCTAAGAGCACCCATCGTCGGTTAAGACTGCGCCGGGGATGCTCGACCGGGACCTACGCGAAGGGCTGCCACGCGGGGCAGCGCGACGGCTGTGCATCCAGTCGAAAATGGACAAGGGCTGTGGAAGCGCTCGGTTTGCGGGATATCATGAATCTGGCGCGCCAGGAGTCAACGCACCTGCGCCACTACTTCATCGGCGTGGAGCACCTGTTCGTTGCGCTGACGCAGCTTCGGGACGGGCTGACCACAGCCGTGCTAGAGAGTCATGGGCTGTCGCCGCGTTTCGTGCGCTACAACATTCGTGAGTCGGTTGGACGTTACGAAGATCGCCGCTACTGGCCCGGGTTCCCGGAAACTCCGCGCGCGCAGAAAGTGCTCAGGCTGGCGCGCGATTACGCCGGAGGCGGCGAGCCGGGCGAGCGCGAGCTGCTGCTTGCCATCCTGGACGAGGGCGCGAGCGTCGTGAGCCGGGTACTGCACGAGGCCGGAGCGGACCTGGCGACGCTGCGCCAGGTTACGGCGGACTGGAGCGCGCCCCTCGACGCGCAAGCTCCGGAGATTCCGATTCTGGGCGAGGTCAGGCTGGATGACGAGCAGCGCCGCGTGCTTCAGCTCATGTTCCGCGAGTATGGGCAGGTGCAAATCGTGCGCGAGCTGAACGGGGGGTACAGCGGAGCGCGTGTGCTGCTGGTGCGCCCGGTGCGCGTCGATGGCTATAAGGACGCGCCGGTTGTGGCTAAGCTGGACGACCGCTACGCCGTGCTGTATGAGCGGCGGCGCTACGACCTGCACGTGAAGGGCACGCTGCCTTCGACGACGGCGCGGCTGGTGGACATGCCGATTGTGCCGGATGACCTTTCCATCGGCGGGCTGAAGTACACCTTTGTCGGGCATATTGAAGATACCGAGCCGGTCAATCTGCGCGAATACGCGCTGCAAAGCCCGCCACAGGCGGTGGCCGAGCTGATTCGCGCGCTGTTTGAATCGTTCGGACCGGCATGGTGGCTCCAGCGCAAGCCCTATCGCTTTGGCGCATGGCGCGAGTACGAGCATGCCTTGCCGTCCGCCCTGGCGCTGGAGGCTGTGCCGGAATCGAAGGTCAACGAGCGAACACGCGTGATTCGCCCGCTTGGCAATTGGAGCCGGTCATCGCAGATTTTGCCGGGCGAAGTCATCGTGATCGAAGAATTCAGCGTCCAGAAAATCGACGCCGAACAGGGCCGCCTGCATCTGGCCGCCGGGTCGCAGCCCGAAGCGCTGAACCGCGCCAGCAAGATAGAGATTCGCGGTCTGGGACACGAGGCGGGGCACTATCGCGGCGAGGTAATTCCGCGCTTGTGCGGGCGCGTCGTACACACCCGCGATGACCTTCTGCGGCGCAGCCTGCAGCGGCTGGAGCCGAATTTTGACTTTCAGGGCGCAGGCATCCGGTCCCCCCTGCCGGGTGTGGAAGATTT
>JADLHR010000394.1 GCA_020848665.1 Anaerolineae bacterium | reverse complement strand
CGCGCAGGTCCGCGAACAGACCCGCGATCAGCGCGGCAGCCTCGTCCGGCGGCAGCTCGCGGCGGCGCGGCCCGCCGTCGTCGGCGCGGCGCTCCAGCACGCGGTTGTCAAGCGTCCGCTGATAGCTGCGCTCGCCGGTGAACAGCCCCAGCAGACGCCCGGCCTGGTCGAAGCTGGCGCTGGCGCCATAGCGCGGCGAGATTACAATCGCCGCCCCGGCGACGCTGGCAGTGATCGTCTCTCCGGTGCGCGGGTGGACGGCGTGAATCGGCATACGCGCTCCTCAAGGCTTCGTTGGCAAACTGGCAATTTGACACCCTGCCAGCATTATAACCGGGACTGGTCACTCGGCTTCGAATAGGAGTATCATCACATTATCGAGCCGTTTCACCGGCCCACCGCGACCGCGCGATCGGCGCGGCAAGACACAGCACAAGGCCAGAGGTCAGCCCCGCATGTCTGAGTTTAACCCCAACGAAGCATTTTCCATCCACGCGTACGATCCCGCCTGGCCGGGTGTTTTTGAGCACGAGGCCGCCGCCGTTCGCGCCGCGCTGGGTGCGGACCTGGTCGAGATCGAGCATATCGGCAGCACCTCGGTGCCCGGGCTGGCGGCCAAGCCGATCATCGACCTGCTGGCGGCGGTCGAAAGCTTCGCGCCGCTTGAGGTCTACGCCGCGCGGCTGGCGCGGATCGGCTACCAGCATCAGCCGCACGTCAACGACGACGAGCGTCTGTTCTTCTGGAAAGGCACGCCGCGCTCGTACCATCTGCACCTCGTCGAATATGCCACCTGGGAGTACCAGCGCCACCTGCTGTTCCGGGATTATCTGCGCGCGCATCCGGCAGTCGCCGCGCAGTACGAGGCGCTCAAACGGGACCTCGCGCAGCGGTATAAACATGACCGCCTGGCCTACACAGACTCGAAGGCCACCTTCATCAACGCCGTGATCGACCGCGCCGTGGCCGAAATCCGCGCACCCGGCGCGCTGCCTCAGTCGCGCTGCCGATAGGTGACGCCGCGTGAAAGGCGAAGCACGCTCGATGACCGGCCCGCCCCCAGACTCCTCCTCTATTCCGCCGATTATCGTCGTGTCGGGCGGGCGCGGCGCCAGCGGCGAGCAGCTCGCCCGGACCGCTCTGGCGCAGTTCAATGATCGCGAGGTGCCGGTCGAGATCATCGGCGAAGTCAAAACCGACGAGCAGGTCCGCGAGGCGGTGGCACGCGCCGAACGGACCGGCGGCACCATCGTGCATACGCTGGTGGACGCCGATCTGCGCCAGAAGCTGATCGTGCTGGCGCGCGAGCGCAATATCACGGCCATCGACCTGATCGGCGGGCTGATGCTGCACCTCACCAGGCTGCTCGGCCAGGAGCCGGCCGGGCGCCCCGGCCTGTACCGCCAGATCCGCGAGACGTATTTCAAGCGCATCGAGGCGATTGAGTTCACCGTCGATCACGACGACGGGCGCAAGCCGCACGAGCTGAGCCGGGCCGAGATCGTGCTGATCGGCGTCTCGCGCGTCGGCAAGACTCCGCTGAGCATCTACCTCGGCACGCGCGGCTGGAAAGTCGCCAATGTGCCGATCGTGCACGGCATCGACCCGCCGGAGCAGTTGTTTGCTATCGATCCGCGCCGCGTCGTTGGCCTGACCATCGATCCCACTTCGCTCTACGCGTTTCGCAGCGAGCGCCAGCAGAAGCTCGGCCTGCGGCGGCTCTCGACCTACACCGACCCGCGCGCGCTGTACGAGGAAGTCGAGCACGCCGAGCGCATCTTCCAGCGCGGCGGCTTTCCGGTGGTCGATATTACCGAGCGCTCGATTGAGGAGAACGCCGACGAGGTGATCGCGCACGTCACGCGCCGCCTCGCGCACCCTACCAGCGAGCGCTGATCGGGCGGGTTGCGAGTTGCGCCGTGCCCCGCCAGACACTACAATTCGGGCTTATGACCGCACAACCTCCCGCCTCGCTTCCTGACTTTTCCCCGGCGCTGGACGGCTTCCGCGCAGACGAATTTCGCGTGCTGACCGAGCTGCTGCTCGCCATCCCGGCAGAGCACGATCCAGCCTGGCTAACCGAAGCGCCCTTCCGCCTGGATGCGCCAGAGCCGCGCCCGGAGCCGCCGCTGCCGCCGCTGCCGCCGCGCTGGTATCCGCGCCCGGCGCGCGAGGTGATCGACGCGGCGCGCGCCAGCCTCGCGCCGCCGCCGCGCCCGGTTGTCTTCGAGGGGCGCGAGGCCGAATTGGAGCGCGTGCTGCGCCCGCTGCTGTCCGGCCACCCGATGCAGATCCGGGGCGAGCCGGGGATCGGCAAGACGACGCTGCTGGCGACCGTCGCCAACCACGAGCGCACCCGGCAGCGTTTCCGCCGCATCTGGTGGATCGACCGGCCTGCCCGCCTGGAGCAGACGCTCGCGCTGACGCTTAATCTGCCGCACCTGCTGGCCGAAAGCGATCCCGCCGGGCGGCGCGCGTTGCTCGCCGGACAGTTGGACGATCACACCCTGCTGATTCTGGACAGCGTGCAGGCGGGCGACCCGCTGATCGACGCGCTGCCGCACCTGACCGATCACGTCCTGATCGCGGTCGAGACGCCGCCGGAAGCGCCTGATCCCGGCGAGCCGCCCGTCGAGGACCCGGCGGGCGTGGTCACGCTGCGCGCGCTGGCTGAAACCGCCGCGATTGAGGCGCTGGCGCAGCACGCCGAAATCCGCGATACGCGCCGTATCCGGGGCGAGCTGGCCCGGCTGGCGGGCGCGCTGGAGCATCACCCGTTCGCGCTGGCGGTGGCCGGGCGCCTGGTCCGCCATGACGGGCTGACGCTGAACGAGCTGGAAGAGCTGCTCGGCGCGATGCCCGCGCTCTCGCTGGCTGATTCCGGCGACGAGGCGCTGGCCGCGCACCACGCGCGGATCACGCGGCCTCTCAAAGTCTCGGCGGATGCGCTGCCGGGCGATTATCGCAGGCTGCTCGCCGCGCTGAGCCTGTTTCCGCCAGACGGTGCGCCGTTCGCTGCGCTGCACGGCGTCGCCAAGCTCGACTCGCCGCTGACCACGCGCCGTGGCCTGCTGATGCTGGCGCAGGTCGCGCTGATCCAGGTCGATCACCGCGACCCCTGGCGCGCCAGCCTGCACCCTCTGGCGGGTGACTGCGCGGGTCACCTCGCACCTGCCCCCTTTTACGCCGAGGGGCAGACGCGGCTGATCGCCTGGGCGCAGTGGTTCGCGGAGACTTATGCCGCCCAGTCGCCCGCGCTTTACCGCGCCGAGCCCGCGCTGAGCCACGCGCTCGATCTGGCCGAGGCGGCAGGCGAGCGCAAGCCGCGCGGCCGGCTGCTCGATGCCCTGCGCCCCTACCTGCGCGAGTACGCGCCCGAACTGCTACCGCCGGACGGCGTCCCGCGCGAGCCGGAACTGACCGGCGAACGGGCCACGAGCGCCCGCCTGACCGCCGAAGGGCTGGCGCTGATCGATTCCAGTGACTGGGACGCTGCCGAGGACGCGCTGGGCCAGGCGCTGGCGCTGCGCCGCGAGCACGACAGCCCGCACGCCATCGCCGAGACGCTGGT
>JADLHR010000393.1 GCA_020848665.1 Anaerolineae bacterium | reverse complement strand
CCAAGCTGGCGCATTGCCATGCGCGGCCCGTAGGCGATCGCGACGGTGTGCCCCAGGACGCCCACCTGCGCCCCGAGGCTGTCGGCCGTCCGGCGATCGTCGTCGATGATCAGCACGTTGTACAGCATAAGGGTTCCTCTGGCTCGCCACCCGCTGGCGACATGCCGCCCTGGCCCGAAGCGTATTGTAGCATGGGCGCGCCGCGCGGGGAATTCCGCCCCGCCAGCCGTTTATTCTGTGCTACAATCGCCGGATCAACGCGGCTGCCGGATCAACGCGGCTGCCGGATCAACATGGCGCATTGCGGGGTGACCGAAACCGGCGAATTAGCGAGAACTCGAATGCGGGCGTACAAAATGATTTTGCTGGCCGGGCTGGCGCTGACGGCGCTGGGATTGTCCGGCTGTTCATCGGGGAGCGAGTCCGGAGTCTATCACGTCGATCTCGGCGCAACGCAGACGCGGATCGCGCAAAACGATAGCGGCGCGCCGGTTGCTACACCAACGCCCGGCCCCTTGCCAACGCCCTATCTGCGCCCGACTGACCCGCCGGACCCTGCCAGCGACACGGTCATCACGCGCGTTGGCAGCGAGACGATCACGCTGGACGAGTTCCGCCAGCGCGTGCGCTTCGAGCGCTGGTATCCGCTGCGCGCGCTCGCGCGTCAGGCCGAACAGCGCGGCCCGGAGCGTGTGCTCGACCTGACCCGGCCGGAGAATGCGAGCGCCGCCGCGCTGTTTTCGACGCTGGCCGACAGCATCAGCTTTGGGCGCCAGGTGCACCGGATCATGGTCATCGAATCGGTCGTGCGCCAGGAAGCCGCCCGCCGCCAGCTTGAGCTGGACCCGTTCCAGTTCGACGCCAGGCTGGCGCAATATATGGATGTTCTGCCCGGCGACGATGGGCGGCTCCCGCTCGATTTTGACGCGCAGTACCAGCAGTTTTTGGCGGAGCTAAGCGTCTATACCGGCATGACCGAAGACGATCTGCGCCGCATCGCTCGCGCTCAGACAGCCTACGCGCAGCTTCAGTTTCTGATCAGCCAGGACCCGGCGGCTATCCCGGATGCCAGCCAGGCGCAGGCTGGGATCGAGGTGCGTGACGCCGTGCTGAGCACTGAGGCGCGCGCCCAAGAGGTCGCGGACCGGCTGCGGGTGGGCGAGAGCCTGAGCGCGATCATGGCGTCGCTGGGGATTGAGGGAGCGGGCGGGGACACGTCGCGCATCGTGCGCCGCTCGGACCTGGCTCTGCCGCCTGCCGTGCTCGACGCGATTTTTCGCGCCGGGCCGGATGACGTGATCGGCCCGCTGGCGACCGGTCAGGGTTGGTACGTGGCGCGCGTTGTTGGCGAGCGGCTCGAGGCGCTGTCCCCACGCGAGATCGACGCTGTGCGCCGCCAGTATTTTCTGGACTGGCTCGCGGCGCAGACGGACGACCCGGCGTACACCGTCGATAATGGCAACTGGCTGGGCGCCATCCCGCAGGACCCGCTGCCGCGCGACGTGTCGCCGCTGCTCACCGAAGCGCATATCACGCGGCGGCCCACCGCCACCCCGATGATCGGCAATTAACCGCCGCCTGCCTTTCTGCTCTTTGCTGCTTTTCGCCGCTGCCAATAAAAACACCCGCCGGGTGAGGGCGGGTGTCAGGTTTCTGGGTCGAGCAGCGCGCGCCTATTGGTAGCGCAGGATGTCCGAGACGGTCTTGCGCGAGGCCGCGATCGACGGCCACAGGCTGGCGATCGTGGTAATGACCAGCATCCCGACCAGGCCGATCACCGCTGCGCTGAGCGGGAAAGTGAACGGGAATGTCTCGGCAAAGCCTGTCACGTTCAACAGCAGCAGCTCAACCAGCGCCGCCAGCGGCAGGCCGACGAGCCACGAAATCACGCCGACGACCAGCCCTTCGGTCAGAAACTGGAGCGCAACTGTTGACGACCCGGCGCCGATCGAGCGCATGACGCCGATCTCCTTCTGCCGCTCGAAGACGCTCATCGACAGCGTGGTGAGCAAACCCAGCGCGCCCACCAGCGCGATCAGCAGGGCGACGGCGCTGAGGATAACCTGGATTGTTGTGAAAGCCGCGCTGATCTGGTTGACCAGCGCCACGAAGTTGAAGAACTGGGTCGGGATGCCCTGCGCGAGCATCGTCTCGTCCACCTCGTCGATCACGTCGTCAAGCTGTTCCTCAGTCGGGTCCGGCAGGGTGGTGGTGATGAAGTACCCCTGCGGCTGCGGCTTGCCGGTCAGGCTCAGCCCTTCGAGCGCGGCGAGGTCCTTCCAGTACATCCCGGCGAAGTCCGGCGGAATCTGCTCGTTCTGCATCATCGGCGGTAGCGTGGCGATGCCAACTACCGGCACTTCCTCGCTCGTGCCGTTCTCGGCTGTGATCGTCAGCGTGTCGCCCACGCTGTAGCCGCCCGTTTCGGCCATACCGCCGCTGATGATCACGCCCGGCTCGCCCGGCGTGACGAACTGGCCTTCGCTGAAGGTCAGGAAGCGCCCGACCGTCTCGTCGAAGCCGACCACGCCGACCTGGCCTTCGGGCAGCGTGCCGTCATACCCCGCGACGCTGACCATCGTGAAGTACTCGTTCGGACGCGGCGCGCCAACCACGTACCCCGAAATCCGCGCCAGGGTGCGCCAGTCCATCCACACCTGGTCAAGCGGGAACTCCGCGATGCCGACTACTTGCAGCTCCGCAGTGTTGCCGGGCACGCGCATGACCACCGTATCGCCTACCGCCTTGTCCATGTTCGCGGACAGCAGGCTGGATAGGATGATCCCCTTTTGGCCGGTTGTGTCGGTCAGCGATTCTCCCTCGATGATCGTGAAGTTGAAGGCGGGTGATTCGCTGTTCACGTCATACCCATAGGCGAAGATGCCGGGAGGTCCTCCGGCGGTTGGCTCCGGGTCGTAGCCTTCAAACTCAACCTGAAGCTGGAAGCCTGGCTCGATGGCACGGAAGATGTTGTTGTCTTCCGACTGGAAATTCTCGCGCAGGATGGCGGTGAATTCGTCCGGGTCGCGCCCTTCGTTAGGAAACACGCCGATCTGCACATTGAAGCTGTCGAGGAAGTAGTCCAGGCCGCTGGTCAGCGAATTGAACATCGCGTAGATGCCCATGAAGGCGCCCGCCGCGATCGCCAGCGTGATGACGGTGAAGGTCAGACGCGCTTTCTTCAGGCTGACATTGCTCAGGCCCTGGCGCACGGTGATCGGTACCGGCAGCCGCGCGATGATCTTGGCGAGCAGGCCGGAGCCGTAGTTGGCGTCGATACCCAGGTCGGTCATCGCGTCGAGGATCTTGACGCGCGTGCCGTTGAACACCGGCACCAGCGACGCGAGCACCGGGATCGCCAGCCCGACGATCACACCGAGGATGATCGAGCCGGGGGAAATCTGGAAGCCTTCAAGCGCCGTGTTGAGCTGGGGCGCCAGCGCGTGCGCGGCATAGTTGCCGAGCGGGATGCCGACGATGACGCCGGGGATGACGGCCAGCAGCCCATAAACGAAGGCGATGCCGGAATACATGATGAAGTTATCCCAGCGGGACGCGCCCATCGACTTCATCACGCCGATCTGCCGCTTCTGCTCGACGACGATCGAGGTGATGACGTTGATCACCAGGAAGCCCGACACGACCAGCGCAATCAGCGCCAGGATGCCCATCGTTCCGGCGATGGTCTGCGCCTGCATGATCAGGCTGTTGTTGGCCGGGTCCTCGCTCTGGACGAAGACCGGAATGTAGGGCGTCTCGTTGGCGATGGTGTCGGTGAAGGTGTCCTTCTGCTCCTGCGCCGTCTTATAGTCGGTGAAGCGCGCCGAGAAGCCGCTGAACCCGGTCGTTCCGCTGATGTAATTAGCAGCGCGCTCGGTCGCGTAGATGGATGTCGTGGGGGTGAAGGTGTAGGGATGAAACACGATCCCGCTGATGGTCCAGGGTTCGACCGTGCCGATCTCGCCGCTCTCGTCAACGCGCGAAGGGCTGAGCACGCGGAAGTAGATCGTGTCGCCGACGGACAGGCCGTACTCCTCCGCCATGCGCGTCTCGATCGCGACCTCGTCGGCATCAGGCGCGGGGTAGGCGCCTTGCAGCAGACGCAGCGGGGTGATCGGCAGGCGCGGCTCGTAGGGGGACGAGTACGCGTTGATGATCCCATCCTCGAATGACTCGTCGTCTTTGCTCAGCTTGAACTGCCCTGGCGCCTGCACGAAGCCCTGAACATTGGTGACGCCGGGGATCGCGCGAAGCTCCGCGAGGTAGGCTTCGTTGTCAGGGAGCGTGCCGGCGTTGATCGTCACGAAGGCGTCGAGCATCGACAGCTCGTCTTCTTTGATGTCCTGACGAAGCTGGCTGACGATGATGTCGCT
>JADLHR010000392.1 GCA_020848665.1 Anaerolineae bacterium | reverse complement strand
GTGATCGCGGTGGCTGGCTCCGGACGCGTCGCCGACGAGCTGGCTGATCCGGGCAGCGCGCTCCGCGCCGGGATAGCGGGTGCGGCGATCACGATCGCGCATCTCGCGGATCCGCCGAGCCTCACCGCCGCGCTGGAACGCGCGCTGCTGCGCCCGGCGCCAGACCCGCGCGAGAAGCTGTAAAACGCAGCGACGCTCACAGCGCCACTGCGTAGAGGTGCTGGGTGTGCGGCTGCGGCGCAGGTTCGGCGTCGATCTGCGCGAGGACGTGGTCCCACGCGAAGGTGAACAGCTCCTCGTAGTCGTGATGCGTTGCCCAGTCGCGCAGGGCCATAACCAGCAGCGGGCTGATCGGGCGGCGCGACCAGATAAAGGCATGGACGCGCTGCGGCTGGTCGCGGTCCTGCTGCAACAGCGCGTAGGCTTCCTGGCCGGTGACGGTCAGGTGCAGGCGCGCCGTCTCGATCTCAACGATCTCCGGGACGCTGTTCCAGAAACCGGGCGGCATCCGGTCCCATTCCTGACGGGCGTTCTGATAGCGCCCCAGCGGCATATGCCAGCCGTCGATCTGGCGCGGATCGAAGGTCGTCAGCTCGGACGCTTTATAGAACACGCGCCCTTCTTGCGCCTTGAAGACGACGCGCTGCCCGGTGTGGGCGCGGGTGAAGCGGTGATGCTCGTAGAGCGCGGCTTCGGGCGCGGCGTTGGCGACCGTCACGCGCTTGCAGCGGATGGCCTCGGCGATCTGCTGGATGTAGGTCAGCAGCGCGCTCCCCAGCCCGATCTCGTCAAACTCCGGGTCAACAATCAGTCGGGCGATATTAATGTGGTGGCCGAATGGCTCCGGCTCGCGGCCAATATAGATTTCGGCTTCAGCGCCGACTCGCCCGCCGATCTCAGCCACCAGCGGGATCCCGTCGCTGCCGCGCAGCAGGTTGGCGATGTGGACCGCGCACATTTCGACGCTGGCCCAGGGTCCGGCGTTCTGCCAGCGCTCAAAGAGCGTCAGGTCCTCATACTCCGCCGCGACCGGCTCGCCATCGGAGCCGCGCCGCGTCCAGGCTAAAACATTCGCCGTCGTCAGCGCGGTAATGGCGGCGGAATCGGCCAGGTTGGCTTGCCGTACCGTGATCTGAGACATACCAGGCTCCTGCGGATGGGTTGATCCGGTCCTCGTGGATTGTGCAACGAATTTCACAGCAAATCAGCCAGCGCGATCCGGGGATCGCCCTGGGGAAAGAGCGCGCGCAGCAGCGGCCCGTACCGCTCATGATAGCCGGTCGTCAGGTGATCCAACCCGTACCAGCCGGTGATCAGGCGCGTGACGACGGTGGAGGGCGCTTCCAGCTCGACCACTTCCGGCTCGCCCATACCCAGAAAAACCTCGCCCTCATCGGTTTCGGTGCGCACGACCAGATGGTAGGCGCGCGCGGCGTAGGGGCTGCTCAGGCGGCGCTGCTCCAGCGCCGGGTGCAGCCGGTCGAGCGCCTCGCCCAGATCGTGCAGGCGCACCAGCCCCGCCCCGGTGAAGGCGCGCTGGCAGGCGCCGCGCGCCAGCGCGTGCCGCATTAACGCGCTCTGCGGGTGGATGTAGAGGCCGATCCGCCCTGCGTCAAAGGCCAGCGCGGTGTGCCCGATGGCGGCCAGCAGTGCCTCGATTCCGTCGGGATCGTCGCCCGCCGCCTCGACTACGCCAAACGTGGCCGCGTCACGCTCGAGAAACCAGTTGACAGGCCCCTGCGTCACCAGCCGGGCATAGGCGACGACGCGCCCCTCGTTTTCCGCCACCAGAAAATCGTCCGGCTCGTAGCGACCAATCCGGGCCAGATAGTCGAGCTGCCAGGCCCAGATCGCCTCGTCACGCGCCACGACGTAATGCCCGCGCGCGCTTTCAGCGGCGTAGAGCGCCGCGACTTCCGGCAGATCGCTGCTGTAGTAGCGGCGGACTGTCACCGGCTGGCGGCAGATGCCGAGCCGGTCGGCTGTGCGGCGCTCGTAGCTGTGCGCCGGGTCCCAGCGCCCCGCCTTGAGCAGCGCCTCGGTCGCAATGCCGGATTCGAAGCTGGTCAGGTACAACCCGACTGCATACTCGTATTGCCAGGTGTCGCCCACGTCGGACGATCCCAGCAGCAGACCGAGCGCGTCGCCTCGCTCGGTCATGCGCGCGTGTAGGGCCTCGAACAGCGCGTGTTGCAGATCGCGCTGCGCGGGATCGTCCGGCGTATCCAGCACGGCGATCTCGGCGGCTGGCAGCATGCTGGCGCCGATCTGAAACTGGCGCGGGACGAGCATGGCGTGAGCGGTGATCGCGCCGTCCTCGTTTTCAATCACGAAGCTGTTGCGCGGGTCGAAGCCGGGCAGGGTGCCATACCACGCGCTGAGCAGCTCATCTTCGCCTGGCCCATGCGCCTGGCGGAAGTGCGCGGCGAGCGCGGCGTGATCGTCGGGCCAGCGCAAAGGGCGGACCCCGTGTGGCATGTAGCCTCCCTACGCGCGGCGTGCGTAAGCCGTTCCTGCCGCGCATTATAGCCCGGCTGGTGCCAAGCGTGCTATTCTGAATCACACGGTTAAGCGCCGGAGCGTAAGCCGAAACGTAAGGTTGCGCGACTGGGTAGTAGCGGTAAAGTAGAGTGGTGCTTTCCACCTGCCGGCCGGAATGAAGGAGGTCGAGCTTGACCCCGGAAGGTCCTTATATCTTTGCCGGGACATCCAACGAGCCGCTGGCGCGGGCCATCTGCGAGCACCTGAGTGTCCCGCTGCGCCCCACGCGCATCGAGCGCTTTAGCAACGGCACGCTGCGCATCCAGCTTGGCGAAAGCGTTCGGAATAAAGACGTTTACATTGTCCAGTCGCTCACCAGCCCGGTTCACCGCCATATGATGCAGATGTTGATGATGCTCGACATCGCTCGCTCTGGCGATGCGGCGCGCGTCACGGCGGTCATCCCGTACTATTCATATGGGCGCTCCGACAAAAAAGACGCGCCGCGCATCTCGATCACGGCCAAGCTGGTCGCACGCCTGATCGTCACAGCGGGCGCGGATCGCGCGATTGCGATGGCGCTGCATTCGGCGCAGACGCACGGCTTTTTCGACGTGCCGCTCGACCACCTCACCGCGCTGCGCGTGATCGTGGACCATTACAAGAAGCAGGACCTGGCAGATACGGTCGTGGTGTCGCCGGATGTCGGCTACGCCAAGCAGGCGACCAAGCTGGCCTACGCGCTGCGGTTGCCGCTCGCCGTCGGTAGCAAGGTGCGGCTCGGTGATGCCGAAGTCGAGATCGCGACCATCCTCGGCAGCGGCGGCCCAACTGCCAAGCGCGCCATCGTGATCGACGACGAGATCGCGACCGGCAGCACGATGTTCGAGATCGTGCAGGCGATGTCGGATCAGGGCGTCGAGCATTTCTCGCTGGCTTGTACACACGGGCTGTTCAGCGGCAACGCGATCGCGCGGCTGAACCATCTGCCGTGCGTAGACGAGATCGTCTGCACCGATACGGTCTACGCGCCGCACGCGATCAAGGGTATCCCCAAACTGAAGATTGAATCGGTCGCACCGGTGATCGGCGAGGCGATCCGTTGCAACCACGAGGGCCGCTCGGTGGGTGAGCTGTTCGCGTTCTGGACCGAAGACATGCCGCCGGAAAGCTGGTTCGGTTAGAGCAGAGGCGGTCAGGCGCGTGATGCGCGGGCGATGGCGCCGGGGAGCGGCGATCGCGATCGTGCTGGCCGGAGCCGCCGCGCTGGTGTTCGCGTGGGATCGTTATTCCGGCGCGAGCGAGGTGAGCGGCATGACCGGCTGGATCAGCCCGGCGCAGCGCGACCGGCTGCGCGGGATTTACCACCAGGGACAGGCGCGCGGCAATCTGCCGGGCGTTTTTACGCTGGTGGGCGACAGCCTCAGCGCGGACAGCCGTTTCCTCAAACCGATTGCGCGCGGAGATTATGACCTGGGCAGCTATGGCGCGCTGCGCGCCACAATCGACGCCTTCAGGCGGCCGAACGGGCGCGGCGAGCTATCGTTTGGCGCGTGGTCGTGGGCGGTCGCGGTTGGCTGGACGGCCGCCGACGTGCTCGACCCGGCGCGGAATATCGCGGGCGCGTGCGCGGCAGACGAGACGCCGCTGGCCTGCGAGTATCGCACGGCGCGGCCCGGCGTCGCGCTGATCACGCTGGGAACCAACGACGTGGCTGCTGGCCGCACGGCAGACAGCTACCGCGCCGACCTGACGCGCATCCTCGACGAGTCCCTGGCCTGGGGCGTGATCCCGGTGCTGAGCACGATCCCACCCCAGCCGCTCAGCGCCGAGCGTGACGCTCGCGTGCGCGAGTTCAACGCTATCGTGCGCGATCTTGCCGCCGAGTACGCGATCCCGCTGTGGGATACCTGGGCCGCGCTGCAACCGCTGCCCGATTACGGCCTGGGCGTGGACGGTGTCCACCTCAACGGCCCGCCGGATGGCCGCGCCGCCGTGTTCGACGCGGAGCACCTGGCCTACGGCGTCACTGTGCGCAATCTCGGCGCGCTCGACGCGCTGGACATGGTGCACCGCGCGCTGGACTAGAGGCTGTTATGCACTTCGTGGTCTGGTTTCCAGGCCATCCCCCCATCCTTCCGGCCTGCGGTCGGTTCCTTCCCCCGGAACGAGGGAAGGAAAAAACAGAGCGGTCTCCCCTTCCCTCATTTTGGGGGCAAGGGGCCGGGGGATGGGGGGCTTTACCCGGCGCGCAAGTGCATAACACGCTCTAAGCAGCCAGCGGTTAGCGGCTGGCGCGACCAGATCGTGGTGATCGGCGCAGCGCCGGTAGGCTGGCCGGACATGCGCTACAATAGAGCGCACAGCGGGCGCCGGACGGCGTTTTTTAGCCGGCGGCGCGTATGATTTTACGAGGATAAAAGACTTTGCCCCATTCCACGTTTTCCCAGGCTTCTACCGCGCTGGCGCTTGGCCGGCAGGATTTGACCATCGGCGACGTGATGCATGTCGCGCGCGAGGGGCAGCCGGTCGAGCCGCTGGCAGAGCACCCCGCCAACGGAGCGGATT
>JADLHR010000391.1 GCA_020848665.1 Anaerolineae bacterium | reverse complement strand
GTCGGCTTTCCTTCCCCCAGAACGAGGGAAGGAAAAAAACAGAGCGGTCTCCCCTTCCCTCATTTTGGGGGCAAGGGGCCGGGGGATGGGGGGCTTTTCTCGGACGCAAGTTCATAACACGATCTAGAGGCTGTTATGCCCTTCGTGGTCTGGTTTCCAGGCCATCCCCCCATCCTTCCGACCTGCGGTCGGCTTTCCTTCCCCCAGAACGAGGGAAGAAAAAAAAACAGAGCGGACTCCCCTTCCCTCATTTTGGGGGCAAGGGACCGGGGGATGGAAAGCTCTACCCGGCGCGCAAGTGCATAACACGCTCTAGCTAAACGCTGACTGCCAACTGCTCACCGTTGAGCTTTTGAGGTGCGCTATGGCAGAGGGACCTGATCCGAAGACCACGCGGCCTGAAGGCGCGGCCACCCCCCCGCAGGGTGGATGGCACGAGCCGCCTGTGGACGCGGATGCTTCACGCCCGGTCACGCCCGGCGGATGGTACACGCCGGAGGGCGCGCCTTCCCCGGAGCCTGCCGGCAGCGCGCCGCCATCCGAGCCTGCGACGGGCAGTCCGCCGCCACCGCCGGAACAGCCTAATCAGCCGGAGCAGCCGGAGCCAACCGCGCCCGGCGCGGTCCCGGCGCAGACTGGCGGCTGGTATCGCCCGCTTGATTCGCAGATCGGCGATCTGCCGGGCGACACGACAGATCAAGTTGTCGAGGGGATGGGCGGGTATCAGGGCGAGACGCCGCCTGACGCGACGCAGGCGCAAACCCCGCACGACACGCAGTCGCAGCCGCCATCCGATGACGAAGCAGGCGAGCCGCCAATTCTCGACGCGCGCACGGCGCAGCCAGCTTTACGCGGGACCGGCCCGGTGATCGAGGAGCCGCCGCGCTCCACTGAGAGTACCCCTGTCCCGGCGGACACGCCGCCCAAACCGGCAGCGGCGATCACGCCGGAAGCCGCAACCGAGCGAGAGCCGTCGCCATTTGAGCAGGCCGAGCGCAAGATCGCGGTGCTGCGCCAGCGTTATCAGGCCGGGCAGCTCACGCGCGACGAGCTGCAAAAAGAGCTGCGCAACCTGATGATCCTCGACGACGAGGGGCATTGGTGGATGCTCGGCCTGGAAAGCAACCGCTGGTATTCCTACGATGGGCGCGACTGGGTCCCTGGCACGCCGCCCGGCTACGAGAAGCCGGTGCGCGGCAGCGCCGTCCGTACTGAAACCGGCTTGCAGGAAGTCATCGACGCGGAGGGCACGGTTGGGCGGCAGGCGGCGGCGATCGAGCTGGACGAAGACAATATGCCGCTGCCGCAGCACGTCTCGCAGGAAGATATGGGCGCGACGCTCGTCTCGCCTGCGTCGCCGCTGCTGGAGCCGGTCCGCCGCTCCGACGCGCCGACCCGGCCCAAAGGCCAGCAGGTCGAGATCGACCAGGGCGGCTTTGTCGCCAGCCCGCTCAGCCCGCAGGTCACGCAGCCCGCGCGCCCGATCCAACTCGGCAGCGAGGACCTGACGATTCAGACGGTGCCGGTGCGCGGCGACGAGCAGACGATGCCCTCGGCGGCGCAGGCTGGCGGCGCGACCATCCCGCACGCGGTTGGCGGGGTGGCGGCAGGCGTCGCGGCGGAGGCGATCAGCAAGCCCAAGCCGCGCCTCGGCGAGTTCCCACAACCGGATTACAGCGCCGCGCTTGATATCGAGCACAACCGCGCCTGGTACACCAGGTGGGGCATCCGGCTGGCAGTGATCGGCGTGATCGGCGGCATGGCGCTGACTCTGATCGTGCTGCTTGGTATGGTGGGGTACTACTTCTACATCATCGGGGCGTATGATGACCGTGTCGCGCAGCTGGGCGATCTGGTCGCCGACTTCGAGACGACACGCATCTTTGACGCCAACGGCGCACAGCTTGCCGAGTTCAACAGCCCCGAAACCGGCGCGCGTACCGAGGTCCCGCTGGGGCAGATTTCTCCCTGGCTGATTCACGCCACCATCAGCACCGAAAACGAGACGTTTTACACCGACCCCGGCTTCAGCGTGCTGGCGATCATCCGCGCCGCGATCCAGAACATCCAGGCCGGGCAGACAGTTTCCGGGGCAAGCACGATCACGCAGCAACTGGCGCGCGCGCTGGTGCTGGACACCGAGTTCGCGCGGCAGGTCACCAACGAGCGCAAGCTGACCGAAGTGATCGTCGCGTCCGAGATCGTGCGCCAGTACGACAAAAACCAGATTCTCGAAATCTACCTCAACGAGTTCTTCTACGGGAACCTCGCCTATGGCGTTGAGGCGGCTTCGCAAACGTACTTCGGCAAACCGGCCCGCGACCTCAACCCTGCCGAGGCGGCCTTCATCGCCGGGCTGCCGCAGTCCCCTGCGACTTACGACCCGGTGATCAACCGCGAGGCGGCGATGGGGCGCATGGAGCAGGTTCTGCGCCTGATGTCCGAGGCGAACGGCACCGGCTGCATCGCGATCCAGCACCAGGACGAGTCGGAGTGGCAGGTGCCGATTGGCGGCATGCTGTGCGTCACGGCGGTCACCCAACCGGCGGGCGATGTCGTCTACTACTACCAGGCGCCCGGCATGACCGAGCCGCAGGAAATGACGCTCGACATCACGCGCGTCAAGATCGCGGAGTTCAAGCGCCCGGAGTTCCGCGCGACGCACCCGCATTTCGTCAACTACGTCTGGCAGCAGCTTGAAGAAAGCTACGGCACGCAGGCGATCTACTCCGCCGGGTTCCGCGTCTACACCACGCTCAACGAGCCGATTCAGAGCGCGGCGGAGCAGGCCGTCACCGAGCATCTGGCCTACGTCAACCAGGTCTACGGGGCGCGCGTCAACAACGCTTCGGTGGTCGTAATGCGGCCTGCGGATGGCGCGGTGATGGCAATGGTCGGCAGCGCGGACTACTACAACGACGACATCGACGGGCAGGTGAACGTCGCCTTTACAGCGCAGCAGGCTGGCTCCGCGATCAAGCCGCTCGTCTACCTGTCCGCCTTCGAGCCGGACGACCAGGGGCGCTATCTGACGCCCGCCTCGGTAATCTGGGACGTGCCAACTAACTTTAACGGCTATATCCCGCGCAACTTCGACGGCACGTTCAACGGGCCAGTCAGCGCGCGCTACGCGCTTGGCAACTCGCTCAACATCCCGGCGATCAAGGTGCTGGAGCGCACCGGCATCGAGCGCTTCACCGCGCTGGCAAAGCGGGTGGGGATTGTCTTTCCACTTGGCGACCCGGTCGAGCGCCAGGCGGGCCTTCCTACGGCGCTGGGCGCGGTCGAGGTGCGCCTGTTCGATATGGTTTCGGCCTTTGCCATGCTCGCCAACAATGGGCGGCGCATCGAGCCATACTCGATCGTGTACATCGAGGACAGCCAGGGCAGCGAGGTCTACCGCGCTAACACCAGCCCGCAGGGGTTGCAGGTTGTCAACCCGGAATACGCGTATCTGATCACCAATATCCTGTCCGACAACGAAGCGCGCGCCGCTGAGTTTGGGCGCGGCCAGCCGATGGAGCTGTCGGGCGGGCGCCCCGCCGCGATCAAGACCGGGACCAGCGGCTCGCAGAACGTCTACGACGGCTGGACGGTCGGCTATACGCCGCAGTTCGTGACCGGCGTGTGGATCGGCAATACCGACGACTCACCGATCTACAACATCACCGGCTATTACGGCGCCGCGCCGATCTGGAACCGCGTGATGGAAGTCGCGCATCAGAACCAGCCGATCCAGCAGTTCACCGAGCCGCCGGGCCTCGTCCGCGCCGAAATCTGCGCGGACTCCGGCACGCTGCCGACCCCGTTCTGCGCTGGGCGAACCCGCGTCGAAATTTTCGCTCAGGGCGCGCAGCCGCCGCCTGCCGATCGGGGTATCTTCCGCCAGCTTGAGGTCGATGGCTACACCGGCAAGCTGGCGAACCAGTACTGCCAGGACGACGTTGAGCAGCGCACCTTCGTGGCGATCAGCGACCCCGGCGCCTATGACTGGATCAACAACGGCGGCGGCGCGAGCTGGGCGACCAGTCGCGGCCTGGAGCTGCCGGTCATGCCGCCGCCGACCGAGCAATGTTCGCCCAACGAGCCGCGACCGTTCGTGGTCGTCAGCTCACCTGCCGAGAATCAGACCGTCCAGGGGGTGATCCAGCTACGCGGCGCGGTGACGATGCCGGACTTCAACCGCTACGAACTTCGTTACGGCGTCTCGCACACGCCGGAAGCTTTCAGCCAGCCGATTCTGGTCGAGACGATGCAGCGGCCCGAAGGCGAGTCGGTGCTGGGCGAGATCGACACGCGCCAGCTTCCGAACGGCGCGTACACGCTGCGGCTGATCGCCATCGACGCCTTCGGGCGCGACGTGCGGCGCGATGTCCACATCACGATCGACAACCCCCAGCCGACCGCGACGCCCGCGCCGACTCTGGCGCCGACGCCGACGCTTGGCCCGGGGGCTTTCGCAACACCGCTGCCTGGGGGGCTGCTGCCGACGCCGACGCTCGCGCCGACGCTGACGGCGACCTGGACGCTGACGCCGACGCCGTAAGAAGCGAGGAGTAGCGAAGAACAGCTTTCGCTGCCCTGAAGCGAGATGTGATTATGGAGTGGGAAGATCGAGCCGCGCCCCGGCGCGATCCGGGCCGCACGCTGCGCACGCTGATCCCGGACGACATCCCCGCCGCTGTCGCGCTGACGCACGCGGTCGGCTGGACGCACGGCTCGGCGGAATGGGCGCGCTTTCTGGCGTGGTCGCCGGAGGGCTGCTTCGCGATCGAAGAAGAAGGGCGCGGCCTGATTGGCACGGTCAGCACCACGCCCTACGGGTCAGCGCTGGCCTGGATCGGGATGCTTGTCGTCGCGCCAGATCGCCAGCGGCAGGGCCTGGGCGCGCAGTTGATGCGCGCCGCGCTCGACTACCTGATCACGCGCGAAACGGCGCGGATTATGCTGATCGCGACCGGCGCCGGGCGGCCACTGTACCTCAGCCTCGGCTTCCGCGAGGCGGGACTGGTCGAGCGGTGGCAGGGCCGCGCCAGCACCTATCTGGGGTCGCGCGCTCGCGCCATGCGCCGCGAGGACGTGGACGCGGTGCTGGAATTGGACACGGTGTTGTTCGGCACACGCCGCCGTCATGTAATCGCGCGGCTGCTGGACGAGTTTCCCGACCTGGCCTGGGTCGATATCCAGCGCGGGCAG
>JADLHR010000390.1 GCA_020848665.1 Anaerolineae bacterium | reverse complement strand
TACCAGATTTTCTCGCCTTTGAAGCGCCAGCCGAGCGCGCGATAGCGGTCCGCGACGATAGCCGAGGTGTGGACGTACTCGCCCCGCTGGTAGGCGTCACGCAGGATCAGCGCGAGATAGCGGCGCGGCCTCAGCACGCGCAGCATCTCGGCGCCGACCTCGTCCAGCGCGGCGAAGAACGCCTCGAACGAGCCGCACTTGCTCAGGTCACGCGGGTCGTCGCTGTACGGCACGTAACCGCTGCGCCGGTTGGAGTGGCCGTAGAGCGTGCTGGCCTCGTCACCGGACATAGTCTGCTCAAGCTCCGGGCTGTAGGGCGGATCAGTCGCAATGAAATCCACCGAGTGATCCGGGAAGGTGCGCAGCACCTCGCGGCAGTCGCCCTCGATAAAGCGATGCGGCGTCAGATGCTCCTGCGCGCAGACCGCGTGATACAGCGCGATCGACGCAGGATTCAACTCGACGCTGACCGAGCGCCGCCCGGCGAGGTACGCGCCGAGCGCGGTCCCACCGGCCCCGCCAAACGGGTCCAGCACCAGTTCCTCGCGCTTGCTGAAGAACTCGATCAGGTCCTGCATCAACTGGGGCGGCTTGTTGCCTCCCTGGCGCTTGCGCAGCTCGTGGCCGAGGATCGACGGGTAGCTGGTGCGCATCACCGACTTGGTAAACCACAGCCACTCCGCGCCCGTCAGGTCGTTGAGGCGATTGCGCGGGTGCCGCCCATCGGGATCGCCTTGCGAGGCGGGCGCAGCGCCGGCGGCGTCGCTTCCGGCGAAGGCTTCCTCGACACGGCGGGCGCCAACGTGTGCGGCCAGCCGCTCCAGAAACGCATCGGCGGCAAGAGACGGCATACTTTCGTCGAGCGTCACCGGGATGCCCAGATCGCTGCTCAACGCCGTTTCGATCACACGCCGCATGTGGTCAACCAGCTCGTCTTCCACCCGGTTGATCATAGCTTTCCTTCGCGCCGAGCCTCAATTCCCTTGCCCGGCTCGATCATACACGATTCTGCGCTTTGCCGCGCAGTCGCGCGTCGCCTGTGCTACTGCGCTGTGTATCCCCCGTCGATGTACAGCTCCGCGCCGGTGACGAATTTCGCTTCGTCCGAGGCCAGGTACAGCACACCATAGGCTACATCAAGCGGCTCACCAGGGTGGCCGATAGGGTGGATGCGGTTGCGTCCTTCCATATAGACCTCGTAGCCTTCCGGCGCGTCGAGCGCCATACCCTTGACCAGCTCGGTCATAATCGTGCCGGGATGCACCGAGTTGACGCGGATGCCCTGGCGCGCGTAGTAGATCGCATCGGTCTTGGTCATCAGGCGGACTGCGCCCTTGGCGGCGTGGTAGGGCGGCACGTCCGCCGAGCCAATCGCGCCGTAGATCGACGAGATGTTCACAATCGAGCCGCCGCCCTGCGCCAGCATCACCGGCACGACATGCTTGGTGCAGAAGAACGCACCTTTGACATCGACCGCGAATACCGCGTCCCACTCCTCCTCGCTGATCTCATGCGTCGGCTTGTCCACACCAGACAGGCCCGCATTGTTGACCAGGATGTCGATCCGCCCGAAGCGCTCGACAATCGCCGCGACCGTCTCGCGCACGCTGGCTTCGCGCGCCACGTTCATCCGCCAGAAGGCCGCCTGACCCCCGCGCGCCGCGATCTCGTCCGCGAGCGCCTGCCCTTCGGCTTCCAGAATATCAGTCACGGCGACCGCCGCGCCTTCGCGCGCGAACAGCTCGCACGTCGCCCGCCCGATGCCGAGCGCGCCGCCCGTGATCAGCGCCACCTTTTTGTCCAGCCGTCCCATAGTCTCCAACCCCTCCACTCTGAGAAAACACCCGTCTATGATAGATCAGGTATCCCCAAGTCGGACACCTCCGATTTTGCGACATGCCGTGCGGCGCCACACGATTGAGACATTTGTCACAAAAGGCTCTATACTGGGGGCAGGTAAAGGGTGCGCCGGTCAGGACGCTCACGCCAGGTCTGATCGGCGAAACACAAGGAGCGCGGTATGACCCAGTCTCTTGAATCCTGCGCCCGCCCGCCAACGGCAGGGCCGCTCGCCCCGCCCGGCGACGCGAGCGCAGGCGCCGTGTCCCCGGTTCCGCAGGAGGAGAAACGCATGATCGCACGTGTGGGCAAAACTGCCCCGGATTTTGAGACGACCGCCTTTCATCAAGGCGCGTTCAAGCTGGTGAAGCTATCCGACTACGCCGGAAAATGGGTGCTGCTGTGCTTCTACCCCGGCGATTTTACCTACGTCTGACCGACCGAGCTGGCGGCAGTTGCCGTCCACTATGATGAACTCCAGGCGCTTGGGGTTCACGTGCTCTCAGCCAGCACCGACAGCCACTTTACCCACAAAATCTGGCAGGAAGAAGAACTCTCGAAGATGGTTGAGGGCGGCGTGCCGTTCCCGATGCTCTCCGATGGCGGCGGGCGTATCGGGGCGGCGTATGGCGTCTACGACGAGGCCGCCGGGGTGGACATTCGCGGACGCTTCCTGATCGACCCGGACGGCGTGATCCAGGCGATGGAGGTCATGACGCCGCCGGTAGGCCGCAACATCAGCGAGCTGATCCGGCAGGTCAAGGCGTTCCAGCACAACCGCGCAACCGGCGAAGTGCTGCCCGCCGGGTGGACACCCGGCCAGCCCACGCTTAAGCCCGGCCCGGACCTGGTCGGCAAGGTCTGGCAGGTGTGGAAGCCGGTCAAAATCGACGGCTGACCCCTCGCCACACGCCCGCTGACAAAAACGGGGCGGCTCATCGAGAGCCGCCCCGCTGCTTTTATCGGCGGATGACCTGGCTACTGTGTGCGCTGCAAGTGCTCGCCCTGCAGGATGAAACGCTGCACATAGGTCGGCGGGCAGGCGTCCCACAGCACGACATACTCCTTACCCTCGGCGTC
>JADLHR010000389.1 GCA_020848665.1 Anaerolineae bacterium | reverse complement strand
GCGCCGGGTCAGGCGCATCGTGAGGACAGGCAACGTGAGCATACGTCACCCCTGGGCGCGATCATCTGCGCCGCTAATCGCGTTTATCCTGGCCGCGCTGATCCTGGGCCAGGCGCTGGCCGCGCCGTCGCGTGCCGCCGCCCAGGACGCGCCAGAAATCGTGGCAACGGTGAATGGCGCGCCGATCACGCGCGCTGAGTTCCACGCGCGGGTGCGCTTTGTCCGCTGGCAGTACCTCCGGGAACTGAACAAGCTGCACGAACTGACCGCCGGGAACCTCGGCCTGGTCGCGGCGCGGGCGCTGCTGCTGGCCGAATCGCTGCGCGAGGGCGGGACGCTCGGCGCTTCGGTGCTGGCGCAGATGGAAGATGATCTGCTGGCGCACCAGGCCGCCGCGCAGCTCGCGCTTGAGCCATCAACTGACGACATCGCCGCGCGCCGCGACGCGTTCTTCAGCCTGTGGACCGGCGTCGCGCCGGACGACCTGGCGAGCGATGCCAAGGCGCAGGCGTTTATCGCGGAGTGGTACACGGCGGCGCAGGATGCGTCCGGCCTGGATCGTGACACCATCGACGCAATATTCGCAACCGAGGCGCTGTGGGACGCGCTGTACGGCACGGTCGCCGCGCAGGCGCCGACCGAAGAGCTTAACGTGCGCTCACGGCATATTCTGTGCCGGTTCGGCGCAGAGTCCGGCGGAGCCGAAGCGACCGATCCACTGGCTCCCGCGCCTACTCCGGCCCTGATCGCGCCGCCGACGAGTGAGCAGCGCGCCGCCGCGCAGGACTGCATCCGCGCTGCGCAAGCCCGGCTGGCGGGCGGCGAGCCGTTTTCCAGTGTGGCCGCCGATCTCTCCGCTGACGCGGCCAGCGCGGCGCGCGGCGGTGACCTGGGCTGGGCGCCGCTGAGCTACCTGGTGGACGGCTTTGCGGCTGCCGCCGAGACCGCCCCACTCAACGCGGTCATCGGCCCGGTCGAGACCGAGCAGGGGTTGCACCTGATCGAAGTCCTGGGGCGCGAAGTCCGCCCGCTGAGCGCCAGCGTCCTGGCCCAGGCGCAGGCAGACCTGTTCGCGCAGTGGCTGGATACGCTGCGCGCCGGGGCCGCCATCACGCGGAGCAGCGAGTGGCAGGTGGACATCCCCGCGACCCCCGGCCTTGATGCGCTCGCGCCGGACGTGCGAGCCGCGGTCGAGCGGCTGGAAAACAGCGACTAGACGGCGCGGGGCGACCGCGCGAGGAGAGGCAGGTTTATGACCAGTCCTTTGCGGCAGCAGGTGGTCAGCGCCGAGTTTCTGACGCACACCTATCGCATCAGCGGCGAGGCGTCAGTGCGCAGCGCCCCGCTGCTCGATCAGCTCAACGATCACCTCGCGCTGTTCGTGCACGTCGAGCGCGTATTCGTCTCGCCGCTGCTCGACCCGGCGACGCTGACCGGCAACTTCCGGTCGGCGGAAGTCCGCAAAGACAGTCTGGGGCTGGTTGTGCTCAGCCGCGCGGAAGACGGCTTGCCACACCGTCAGGGCCGCTACATCGGGCGCGACCACGTCGAGCGCCCGGTTCTCGCGGTCGCCGCCGGGTTCGAGGTGCGCGGCATGATGTCGCTGCACCCCACTGTCAACGTCACGGAGCTGATCCGCACCACGCCAGAGCAATTTGTGCTGATCTTCGACGCCAGCGCGACGCTCACTTCACGCCGCGAGGTGGTGTTCAGCGGCGGCGCGATCCTGCTGAACCGCAGCCAGATCGAGGTCTTCGCCGCGCTGGACGAGTGAGCGCCAGCCGCCTGATCGTCGCATAAGCAGCGGCGAGGGCCGGGCGCGTGGCGAAAATCGTTTGATGATACAATGAGGGCTACCTGCCGCTGTCGGACCTGCGGCGCTTGAGCAGGCTCGGAGCCGAAAATCCTTATGGCACAGATACTGGTTATTGACGACGATCTGAACCTGCTGCAAATGGTGCGGCTGATGCTGGAGCGCGTCGGCCACCAGGTCGAGACTTCGCACAAAGGCGTCGAGGGGCTGGCGCGCGCGGCGCGGATGAAGCCCGATCTGGCGATTATCGACATCATGATGCCGGACCTGGACGGGTATGGTGTCGTGCGGCGGCTGCGCGCCGATCCGGCGACCGCCTGCATCCCGATTCTGGTGCTGACGGCCCGTAGCCAGGAGATGGACAAGGATACGGCGCTGGCGGCGGGCGCCAACGCGTTCATGTCGAAGCCGGTGACCGCTCCGCAACTGACCGCGCGGGTTCAGACCGTGCTGCAAGCGGGCGTCAACTATCGTGTCCATACCGATTTGCTGACCGAGCCGATCCGGCCCGCCGAGGCAGCTCCGCCCGGCGGCGCTCGCCGCCCGATCGGCGCCGATGCGCCCGCTGAGGCCAGCGCCGCGCCGGACACCAACGGGGCGGTCCCATCGCGCCACGTCATCGCGATCAGCAGCGTGCGCGGCGGCGCGGGTGGCACAACGCTGGCGGTCAATCTGGCGTGGATGCTGGCGCAGCGCGGCCGGCGAGTCGCGCTGCTGGACCTCAGCCCGGTTGGCGGGCACCTCGCGCTGCACCTGCATCTGCCCACGCCGCAGCACTGGGGCATTCTTCTGGGCACGCAAAGCGCGCCGGACGCGGCGCATGTGCTGGCGCTGACCACCGCGCACCCATCGTTACCGATTGCGCTGCTCGGCGCACCGCCCGGTCCGACTATTGAGCGGCTTGCGCCGGGCGTCGCTCAGGCGATGGTCCGCGCCCTGGCCGATCACTGGGACACGGTGATCATCGACCTCTCGGCCCTGGACGCTACGGCGGTCGCCGTGTTACAACTCGCGGGGCTGGTGATGCTGGTCATGACCGACGATCTCTGCTCGGTGCAAACAGCGCAGCAGACGCTTGGGCTGCTGCCGGGGCTTGGCATCGACCGCGAACGGATCGGCATGGCGCTGTGCCACGTCCGCCCAGCCGCCGATATCCCGGTGGAGACTATTCAGAAGGCGCTGCGGCGCCCGCTGGCAGCGGAGACCCCCTACCAGGCGGATCAGATGGCGGCGATCCGGCGGGGCCTGCCCCTGGTCGCCGCCGAGCCGGACGGCCCCTATGCGCAAGCATTGAGCGCCCTGGTAAAAGTTTCCGCGCTGGCATAAGCGCGCCAGGCCGGAAAGAGGCTGAGCACAGGGAACATCTGCACCACCAACCATCCGACTGCCCTTTTACCGGGTCGCGCTGAGTGTGGGGATGCCGCAGGCGGCTCAGGAGGAGGGGCCAGAACAGGCCGCGTTCGTCGGGATGCGGCGCCACGCGCTCTCTGCCGGCCGCCGGGAGTCCGCCGCCGAGAGCGCCCATTCACCGAGAGGAAGCGGGATATTCAATGGACGACATCAGCGAACAGGTTGACCAGGCCCCGAACGGCGAAAAGCCTCTGCCGCGCACTTCTACCCAGCTTGATACCCTGAAAGCCCTGCTCAAAGCGCCCGAAACGCTCGAAGAACTGGATGTGCCGTCGGCAGTCGTGCTGGATATTATTTTTCGGGTGCTGTTCCACGAGGGGCAGGTCAACGTGCGCCGTCTGGCGAGCATCACCCACATGGAGCTGACGCTGCTGGACGAGATGATGATTAAGCTCCAGGCCGATCAGCTTGTCGAGGTCGCCAGCGCCGGGTCAATGGGGCGGTTCACCTACGTTTACGCGCTGACGGACGCCGGGCGCAAGCGCGCGCGTGACGCAATGGAGCGCGGGCAGTACATCGGCCCCGTGCCGGTCCCGATCGACAAGTACACGCGGATGATCGTGCTGCAAACCAGTCGCAAGCTGCGAATCAGGCCAACGGAAGTGCGCGGCGCATTGCAGCATCTGGTCCTGCCCGAACATTTTCACCGGCGGCTGGGTCCGGCGCTCAACACCTCGACCTCGATCTTCCTCTATGGCCCGCCCGGCAACGGCAAAACCACCATCGCCGAAGCCGTCGCCCGGCTGATCGCAGGCGCCGATCCGATCTGGCTGCCCTATGCGATCACAACCGGCGGCTATATCATCAGCATCTTCGACCCCGTGCTCTTTCATGAGATCCCGCTGACCAAGGAGCAGCTTAAACCGTTCAAGGCCGACCCGCGCCACGAAGTTGACCGGCGCT
>JADLHR010000388.1 GCA_020848665.1 Anaerolineae bacterium | reverse complement strand
ATCGTCCTGAACCAGGCGGTGTTTATTTTCCTCAAGAATGGGATAGGGCTGCTTACCGCCGCGCTGTTGTTTCGCATCACCTGGGGCGCGCGCCTCTTCCGCACGATTTATTTCCTGCCGGTAATCACCTCGACCGTTGTGCTGATGACGATTGGCGACAATCTGGTCAGCCCGACCGGGCCAATTCAGCGCACGCTGATCGACGCTGGCCTGATGAAGGATGCGATCTTCTGGAAGACCTACGATACGCTGCCGATGATTGTCATCGCGCTGATCAACACCTGGAAGTGGTTCGGCATCAGCACGGTGATTCTGCTGGCCGGGATGTATGGGATCGATCCCAGGCTCTACGAAGCCGCCGCCGTTGATGGCGCGACTGGCTGGGACATGTTCCGGCGCATCACCCTGCCGCTGCTGCGTCCCCAGTTGTTTTTCCTGCTGGTAGTTGACGTGATCAACGGTCTGCAGATGTTCACCGAGGTGTTCAGCATCGGATTCAGCATCTACGGCGGTATTCGCCACCAGGCGCTGACGCCGGTGCTCTACCTCTACGCGCAGGCGTTTGATCGGGCCAACGTCGGCTATGCGTCCACGCTCGGCCTGCTGCTGGCTTTCCTGATCGCGGGGCTGACGGCGCTCCAGTTCAAGTTCATCCGCGCCGAAGCGGATTAGGAGCACGTCATGATCACATCAAGCCTGAAGCGCCTCACGCTGTCGCAGGTCGTGATCTACGCGGTCCTGACACTTGGTGCGATCGCGGTCGTTTACCCGTTTTTCTTCATGGTCAACAACTCGTTCAAGACCGGGCGCGAAATTCTGCACTCGCCCACCGCGCTGCCGACCGAGATCACGCTGCGCGGTTACACTGGCGTCTTCGAAAAACTCGATGTTCTGCTGTTGTTCAAGAATTCGCTGATTCTGGCGATCTCGATCACGGCGCTGAACGCCCTGCTCAGCGCGCTGGCCGGATACGCCTTCGCCAAGATTCCCTTTCCCGGACGGGGGCGGATTTTCGGGTTCATGCTGCTGACGATGATGATTCCGGGGGTCTTGTTCCTGATTCCGACCTACGTCCTGATCTACAACCTTGGCTGGGTGGGGCGCTACGAGGCGCTGATCGTGCCGTCGGCGGTATCGGTCTTCAATATCTTCCTGGTGCGCCAGTTCATGATGGGCATTCCCGACGAGCTGGTCGAAGCAGCGCGCATCGACGGCGCGGGCGAGATGACGATCTTTCTGCGCATCATTCTGCCGCTGGCACGCCCCGCGCTGGCAACCGTCGCCATTCTGACTTTCATGGGCAGTTGGAACGACTTCTTCGGCCCGCTGCTCTATCTTAACCGCCCGGATCGCTGGACGCTGCAATTAGGGCTGCTTCAGTTTCGGGGCACCGTCCCTGGCGAAAACTCGGAGCAGATCTGGGCGCTGACGACGATGATCACACTGCCGATTGTCGTCGTCTATTTCTTCATTCAAGAGCAGTTCGTCAAAGCGTTCGCCAATGTGTCGCTGAGCAAATGACCCGGTCAGGTGATCCGATGGCCGAAAGCACGCTCCAGACTCCTCCTGAATCCGCTCCGGCGCGCGGCAGATCACGCGCTGCGATCCTGCTCGGAGCAGCGGCGATCCTTTTCCTGGGGACATATGTGCTGGCCTGGTGGGACGCGCGCCGTCTGACCAGCAGCTACATCGAGGATGCCAACCGCAGCTATGCGGAAGGCCGCTATCTTGACGCGCTGGTCGGCTACGAGACGTTCGATCAGGAGAAAAGGGAGTACGCCCCGCGCGGCGGCTACCTGCAAATCGACCGCATCTGGTCCAACCGCTACGCACAGCCTGCGCCGGATGAAGTCCGCCAGGCGCAGGACCGGATCGACGATATTATCTACTCGCGGCTGACGCTTGAAGATGCTGAGCAGTTCGTGCAGGAGAATATCGGGCGCAGCAACCCGGCGATGGGCCTGATCTACCTGCGGCTGGGCGAGCTGTATGAGGAAGCGGGTGAGCTGCGCGATGCCGAAGACATCTACGAGTCGATTCCTGATTTGTTCCCGAATGATGCTGAGCTGATTGAGCGCGCGCGCATCGATCTTGAGCGGCTTCTCCAGGAGCACCCAGACGACTAACTCGAGGGAGTGAACCATCGATGGGGGACCTGCACCACACGTACGGCGCGTTTAGCGACGACGGCGCGGAATATGTCATCACCCGCGCCGATACGCCGATGCCCTGGATCAATGTTCTGACTAATGGCGACTATGGCCTGACGCTCTCCCAGGCGGGCAGTGGCTATAGCTGGCGGACGCACGCCAGCCTCAACCGTATCACCCGCTGGGATCAGGACCTGATCCGCGATGAATGGGGCAAATACCTTTACCTGCGCGACACCGAGTCCGGCGCGTTCTGGTCACCGACCTGGCAGCCCTGCGGGATAACGCTGGAGGACTACCGCGTTCGTCATGGGATGGGCTATTCCGTGATCGAGGGGCACCACGACGCGATCCGGAGCACGGTGACCTACTTCGTGCCGCAGGATGCGCCGTGCGAGATCTGGCTACTGCGGCTGGAGAACACAGGCGATCGGCCCCGCACGCTTCAGGTGACCAGCTACTTTGAGTGGCTGCTGGGGGCCGCGCCGGACTGGCACCGCGAGTTTCACCGCACCTTTATCGCAACCGAGTACGACGCCGGTCTGGGCGTGCTGCTGGCGACAAAGGTGCTGTGGGACCTGCCCGTCGAGAGCAAGACGCACTGGAATCGCTCGTGGCCCTACGTAGCTTTCCACAGCGCCTCGCAGATGCCAGCCGGTTTTGACAGCGACAAGCGCGATTTCGTGGGGCGGCATGGCGACCTGCGCCAGCCTCAGGCGCTGCGCGAAGGCCGCTCGCAGCGGCGCGCCGGGCGCTGGGGCGACCCGATCGGCAGCCTGACGGTCGAAGTTACCCTTGCGCTAGGCGAAGCTCATGAGATCGCGTTTACGCTCGGCGCAGCGGACGATCGCGCCCAGGCAAGCGCGATTGTTGAGCGGTTTCGTGCGCTCGACGCAGTGCGTACTGCACTGGATGAGACACGCTCTTTCTGGCGTGAGATCGCCGGTCGCCTGGTGGTCGAGACGCCTGATCCGGCGCTCAACCGCCTGGCGAATGGCTGGCTCCAATACCAGGCGATCGCGGGCCGCCTGTTTGGGCGCACCGCCTATTACCAGACCGGCGGCGCGTACGGATTCCGCGATCAGCTTCAGGACAGCCTGGTCTGGCTGCTGCTTGGCAAGCCGGAGAAGACGCTGGATCAGATCAGGCTGCATGCCGCACACCAGTACCAGGATGGCGTTGTGCTGCACTGGTGGCATCCGCTGGCCGAGAGCGGTCTGCGTTCCGAGTACAGCGACGACCTGCTGTGGCTGCCTTTCGTCCTGATCCACTACCTGCGTGAGACCGGCGACTTCCGCGCGCTGGAGCAGGTCGTCCCATTCTACGATGGCGGCGAGGCGACGCTGCGCGAGCACTGCCTGCGCTCTTTTGGGCTGGCGCTCAGCCGCCGCAGCGCGCGGGGCCTGCCGCTCATCCTGAAAGCCGACTGGAACGACGGGCTGAATGCGGTTGGGGCGGAAGGGCGCGGCGAAAGTGTCTGGATGGCTCATTTTCTGCATGGGCTGCTTGTGTGGTGGATCGAGCTAGGGCTGGCGGATGATGTGACGATGCGCCGCTTTCAGCAGGCAGCGGATGATCTGCGTGCGGCGGTCAATATGTACGCCTGGGACGGCGACTGGTACTGGCGCGCGACGACTGACGCTGGCGATCTGATGGGATCGCGGCGCTCGCCCGAAGGCAGAATTTTTCTGAACGCGCAGACCTGGGCTGCGCTCGGCGGCACGGCGCCCGATGATCGTGCCCGGCAGGCATTGGCCTCGGCGCGCGCGCACCTGTATTCCGATTACGGGCCGCTGTTGCTGGCTCCGGCCTATACCACGCCCAACGCAGAAATCGGCTACCTCTCGCGTTATGCGCCCGGCACGCGCGAGAATGGCGGCGTATACTGTCATGCCGCGTGCTGGGCGGTGCTGGCCGAGCGCCAGGTGAATGGCGCGCAGGCGGCCTATGAGGTCTGGCGCAGTTTCTGCCCGCCCGCCAGAGCTGCTGTCGATCCTGATCGCTATTCCGGCGAGCCGTATGTCATGCCGGGTAATGTCGCCGGACCGCTGGCGCCTTCGCCCGGCCAGGCGGGATGGACCTGGTACACTGGCTCGGCGGCGTGGTTCCTGCGCGCACTGGTTGAGGGTGTGCTCGGTGTCGAGGCGAGCCTTGCCGGGCTGCGTGTGCACGCCGATCTGCCGGAGGGCTGGGATCAGTTCCGTATCCGGCGGTGGTTCAGGGGAGTGCGCTACACGATCACTGTGCGCCGGGGTGGCGCTGATGAGCCGCCTGGGTGCAAAGTCAACGAAGCTGCCTGGGAGGGCGATTTGCTGCCGATAGCCGAGCCTGGTAGCGAACAGGTAGTTGTGTTCACCATCTAGCGAGCTTGCTCCTGCTTTGCCAGGTCTGGAGCATTCGGGAGGCGCGCAAGGCGCATCACAACCTCTGACGCCGCCTGCCGTATCATGCAGCGCACCAACGAAAAAGCGGTACCGGAACATCTCGGTACCGCGCCTGTTTTTGCATGGCGGGGCTTACCTCT
>JADLHR010000387.1 GCA_020848665.1 Anaerolineae bacterium | reverse complement strand
GTGGCGCTGTCCGTCAGGCGATGGAGCTGGCCGCTGGGCACATGCCAGCCGTAGAGCTGGTACGCGCCCTCTTTGTTCGTGCAGACCAGGCCATGCTCTGGATGGTTCGGCGCGATAGTGGCCCATAGCAGACTGTCCGCCCGAAAGCGGCGTTTCCAGGGAGCGTCTTCCTGCAGAAGCGGGCGAGACAGCATTGACTATTCCCTGCCGTTCCTAGATGACTTCCAGAAAATCGCGGTCTGGCAGCGCCGGGAACGGCGCGTGCGGCTCGGTCTGGTACCAGAACGCTGTCGTGGCGATGTCATCTTGCAGCGGCAGATAGCGCCGGTCCTTGCGCCAGCCCAGCGCCTGAACCGTGATGCGCAGGTCTTTCTGGAAGCGGATCGGGTCCAGAACGTGCCAGCGATACATGCCGAAGCGCAACTGGCTGCGTTCGTGTCCATTCGGGCGGATCACCTGATGGAAGCCAAGATATGGCGTGGAATACTCGCGGTAGGCGTTGTCTTCAGTGAAGCACCATGCGCCGCCGAAGTAATCTTCCGTGCCCGTCCCGCAAATAGTCGGGAATTCCTGATCGCCATCCAGGAAAAATTTGAATTCGCCCTCGCCCCACCAGCCGTTATTGTTGGTGCCGTAGGCCATGTACACGCCGACATAGTGCCCCTGGCCCTGCACGCCGTCGAGCACCGTATGCACGGTCTTGTATGGCAGCGGATTGCTGCGCCGCCACTGGGCGTGGAAGTAGGCCGCGTCTTCCGGGACGGGGGTGAGCGTGTACGTCAGCTGGTAGTAGACGTGCTTGATTTCCTCGGCGGTGATGTTCTCAAGCGTGACGCGCACATGCTGGCGAAACGGCATCTGCCAATAGCTGTTGAAGCCGCCTGCGCTGTTGACCGCGATGGGCAGCGAGTTCACGTTGGAGCGCTCGCACCAACCGTTGCAGAAGAAATCGCCGAGTGGGACTTCGACGGACGGCGTTTCTTCATGGTCCCAATAGAACCGTATCACAAGCTGGCGCCAGTGGGTGGGAAAGCACGTCAGCCAGAAGTGCTGGATCGCGCCTGGCCCTTCGATCTCCGCCAGGGTTGCGGTTTCGCCCGCCGGGATATGGATCGAGGGTGAGACCTTCCAGCCAACGCCAAGCTCACGCGCGGGCAGCGCGCCGGTGCCGTCGGTCGCCATACCCGCTTTGCCTTTTTCGCCAGTGAAGTTCTCGGGGCTGATTGAAAAGGTCTGCGCGTCAGAGAGACGCGCCAGGGTGCCGAGGCTCAGGTCGAGACCGTTAAAGGGGGTTGCCATGATTTGTTCTCCTGTCGAGACGCGATCTTGCTTTGATAATACCCGTTCCAAAAAAGCCCTTCCCAGCCCGCACTAAGGCGGTGGGAAGGGCATACAACGTGAGCCACCGACCACTCAGTCAGCGAGTGACCACTCAAGGATCGAGTTCTCACCCCAGGTGTAGGGGATGAAGTTTTGCAGCTTGGCCGAAGTCACGACCGTCCGGGCATCTTCATAGATGAAATCGGAGACGGCGTCCTGGTGAATGATGTCCTGGATCGTGTAGTAGATCGCAGCGCGCTCATCCACGTCGCAGCCCGGAACCGTTACCGCCTGCGCCAGCAGAGCGTCCAGCTCCGGGTTGTTGTACGACGACGTGTTCAGCGTTCCCGCCAGCGTGTCCTGCGAGCTGTGCAGTAACGCCTGCGTGAGCACCTGTGGATTTGGCGTGCTCCACGCGGGTGCGATCAGCCACGCGTCATGCACCTGCGGGAAGACGCGCTCGCTGACGATAGCGCCCAGCTCGCTGCCATTGAGGTTCACGCGCACACCGATCTGCGCCAACTGGTCTGCGATCAGCGCCGCGATATCGTCGAAACGCCCGGCCTGATAGTCAAGCTGGAATGCCAGCGGCATGCCGTCCTTCTCACGGACACCGGTAGACTCGTTCATCACCCAGCCCGCTTCGTCCAGCAGAGCCGCTGCCGCTTCCGGATCATACGGATAAGGCGCGAGATCCGGGTTGTAGGCCCAGGAGACTGCCGAGGGGATTGTCGATGCAACACGCTTGGCAGTGCCGCCGCTCAGCGTGATCGCATCGTCATGGTTCCAGCCCATAATAATCGCCTGGCGCACGCGCACATCGCCGAAAATCGGATGTTCGCCTTGCTCAAGCGGGTTGCCGCTCTCGTCGTAGGCTGGCTGCGGGTTGGCAGGATCGGCGTGGTTGAAGCCCATCATCAGGAAGGAGTTGTTCGGCACCCGATGAATGACAACGTCCTCGTTGCCTTCAAGGACCTCGGCATCCATGCTGGAGAGTTCGGCGTAATGAACATCGCCGATGCTCAGCGCCTGCGTCATGATGACCGGGTCGGGGATAATGCGGAACACGTACTCCTCGATCTGGGGTGTCCCAGCCCAATAATCGGGATTGGCAGTGAAGCGGATGTACTCATCCGCGACGTGCTCGGCGAAGATGTATGGGCCGCCGCTGATGTCCGGCGAGTCGTTAAAGGGATTGGTCGTAAAATCGCTGTAGTCGGCGGCGAACTTGTGCGCGGGCATGATCCAGATGTTGATGTTCTCCAGCGCGTTGCAGTCTGCCCCGGCGAACTCCACCTCGATCGTGCGATCGTCAATCACGCGAATAGCGGCAACCTGCGCGAGATTGCTCTTGCGGTGTGTTTCGACATTCTCAGCGAGGATCGCGTTGAAAGTGAAGTCAATATCAGCGGTCGTGATGGCTGTGCCGTCGGACCACGTGGCATCGTCACGTACCGTGAACGTGTAGGTCAGCCCGTCGTCAGAAAGCACCCATGAAGTCAGCCCTTCTCCGGATTCGGGCAAGCCCGTCTCAGGGTTGGTGAACATCAGCGGAGGAAAGATCAGGCCCTGGGCCCATGCAGACGTGGCAATCGTCTGGGTCACGGTGTTGAAGTTATCCATGTCGCTGGTGACACCGCGCACAAACACCGAGTTGTCTTGCGCCTGCACGTTTCCCAACACCACGAGCGATAAGATTAAAAGGAGTGGCACGAGTCGTCTTGAGCGCATTGTGTAGTCCCTCTTATATGGATTAGCCCGCTTTTTGTGGTGGGTGAAATCTTACCTTCGACGCATAGACCTCCTTGAGACACCGTGCCGTACGAGAGGGGATGGCGATACGTGCTTTCATTTTAGCAACAATCTATGCAGAAAACAAATCGTTGTGCACGATTTGTTGCAGAGCAGGCTGTTGGTGCTAAGCTAAAGGGGCGACTTATGCTATGATTGCAGCACGCTGAAGGAGCAAGGAGCGCCCTGTGGTCAAGGGGAATTCGTCCAGCCAAGAGGTCCTAACGCTCATTCGAGAGGCGTATGAGTCGCTGTCTCCAAGCCAGCGACGAACGGCGGAATTCTTGTTGGCGCGCGGCCTCGACGTCATCTCCATGACGACCTCGCAGATCGCCGAGCAGGTCGGGGTGAATCGCTCGACGGTGGTGCGGACGGCGCAGGCGCTGGGCTATGCCGGGTTCGCCGAGCTGAAAACGGCGTTGCAGGATCACTTCCTGCGCGCGGTGAACAGCGTGGACCGCTTTCAGCTTGGCTCGCAGCAACTGATCAACGAGGTATCGCGGGCCGAACACGAAAAACAGTCGGTGCTGTTCAGCATTGTGCACAGCGAGATGCGCAATCTTGAGCAAATCCTGGTCAATATCCAGCCCGAGGAATTTGACGCTGCGATTGAGCTGATGAACTCGGCGCGGCGGCTGTATCTGATCGGGCTGGGCAGCTCGTACCCGCTGGTACTCAATATGAGCATTGTCCTGCGCCATATCCTGGACTGCGTTGTGCTGCGCCAGGAGGTGGACGAGATGGTGAGCCAGGTCACACACATCGGCCCGGGCGACGTACTGTTCGCGATCTCGTACAGCCGCTATGCGCGCCCGACGCTCAGCTGCATGCAGTATGCTCGTGAGCAGGGCGCGCAGATCATCGTCCTGACCGACAGTCACGTCTCGCCCGCCGCCCGCAACGCCGATCTGGTATTCAGCCTGCCGATCCGCCTGTGGCTGTACGGCAACTCGGCGGCGGTCTATACCTTCCTGAACGCGCTCACCGGAGCGCTGTTCCTGCGCCACGCGAAAGCGGCGCAATCCCGCCTGGAGCGCGTCGATACGATCTACCGGCATTTCGGGTTCTTCAAGGCGGGCTTTGACTAATGATGCGCCCGCGGATCGAGCGCATCGCGCAGGCCATCGCCAATCAGATAGAAGCACAGCACTGTCGCGGTGATGAGCGCCCCCGGCGAGACCACTAAATACGCCCCTCGGAAGAAGTAATCGCGCGCCGACGACAGCATATTCCCCCAGGTGGGCGTCGGCGGCTGAACACCCAGCCCCAGGAAGCTCAAGCCGGATTCCGCCAGGATCAGCGCGCCGGCGCTGATCGTCAGCGAGATGATCGCGATGGGGATGACGTTCGGAAAGATGTGATGGACCATTACATAGCGCTGGCTGGCGCCCACCGCCTGCGCGGCAAGCACGTAATCCCGCCGTTTCTGCACGATCACCTGGCCGCGAATCAGGCGGCTCGTCTCGATCCAGCCGAGAAAACCGAGCAGCGCGATCAGCACCTGCGGAGAAGGTGACCAGATCGTTGTCGCGATCAGGAGCAGGAACAGCGCCGGGATCGAGCGCAGCGTGTTGATAAACCACACCAGCAGGTCATCGACTGCGCCGCCCATGTAGCCTGCGACAATACCAATAGCCACGCCGATTGTGATCGAGAACGCGCTGGCAAGATACGCGATCCCCAGCGAAATGCGCCCGCCATAGAGCAAGCGGATCAACTGGTCGCGCCCCAACTGATCCGTGCCGAGCAGGTGTGTGCTATTCGGCGAAACATACCGGTTGGCGACGCTGGTACGGCTGATGTCAACGTGAAGAACCGACTCGACAATGGGCGGCCCAAGGAAGCAGGCCAGCGTGATAATGAGCAGCACTGCGAGCGCGAGCATACTCACCCGGTCGTGCACAAAGCGCCGCAAAGCATCCCGCCAGAGCGAGCGCGCTGCATCGCGCCCCTCTTGCATCACCGGGCTTTCGCTCAGATCGGGCGGAGTGGTCGCTGGCATCACAAGGCCTCAATCGCTGTAGCGCACGCGTGGATCAAGCACACCGTACAGGATGTCGGAGGAAAGCACCCCGACAATATAAAGGATCGAATTGAACACCACTGATCCCATCACCAGGGGAAAGTCGCGCTGGATGACCGCGTTCACCAGCAGCCGCCCCATGCCGGGCCAGCTAAAAACCTGTTCGATCACCACTGCGCCCGCGAGCAGGCTGCCAAGCGCGGCGCCTAGCAGCGTCGCCACCGGAATCAGCGCGTTGCGCATCACATGCCGCACGACAACGAGGCGCGTGGGCAGCCCCTTCCCATAGGCGGTGCGGATATAGTCTTGCTCTTTGACCTCCAGGATTTCAGCGCGGATGAAGCGCGACACCGTCGAGATCGTTCCGAAGGACAGCACCGACACCGGCAGAATCATGTGCCGGAGCGTGTCCATAACGCCGCCGCCGCTAATCGGGCGCGAGCCGCCCAACGGCAGCCATCGAAGCTCGACACTGAACACCAGGAGGAGGAGCAAGCCAAGCCAGAAGCTTGGGACCGCGATCCCGATCACACTCAACACGCGGATGAACTGGTCGATCAGCGAGCCGTGGAACATCGCGGCCACCACGCCGAACAGCAGCCCGATCGCATAACCGACCACCAGCGCCGAGCCGGTCAGTTGCAGCGTTACGGGCAGCCGCTCAACAAGCAGGTCCCAGACGGGGCGTCTCTGCTGGATTGATTGCCCCAGGTCGCCGCGCAGCAAGCCACGCCGCGTGCCTCTGACATCACCGGCGCCATCGCCATCCACATCGATCTCAGTCCAGTCGTTGCCGATCAGCCAGTAGACGTACTGGGTCAGCGGCGGCTTGTCCAGCCCAAGCTGGCGCCGCAGGATTCGCGCGTCTTCGGCGGTGGTGGACGGATCAAATGTCAGCAGCGTGATCGGATCGCCGGGCGCTGCAAGCATCACCAGATAGGTGATGAGTGTGATGCCGAAGACGGTCGGGATCGCTTGTAGAAGCCGGCGGCTGATGTAGTGGAACATAAGACCGATCCTCACACACGAGGCCAGCGAAGGAGCCGATCACGCCTCAACGTAGGGCACAATACTGCGCCAGTGCGCCTTCGCTGCTTCCAGACGGTCTGGCTGCACCTCGACGCCGATCCCGCTGCCGTCAGGGACCGTGATGGTGCTGTCCGCGTTGATGGTGAACGGCGGCTCGACGATATCGGGCGCGAAATAGCGATCAGTGGCGGAGATGTCGCACGGCAGGGTTACGCCAGGCAGCGCCGCAAACGCCAGGTTGGCCGCGCGGCCAACGCCTGTTTCCAGCAAGCCGCCGATCCACAGCGGAACGCCTTCCCGCACGCAGACCTCGTAGATCGCCAGGCTCGCCGTGAAGCCGCCGACACGCGGCGGCTTGAGGTTGAGGATACGACAGGCGTCCAATTCCAGCGCCAGATGCAAATCGGACACTGATTTGACGCTCTCGTCCAGGCAGATCGGCGTCCGCAGTTGGGCTTGCAGCGCCGCGTGCTCATAAATATCGTTGTAGCCGAGCGGCTGCTCAATCATCATCAGGCGATAGTCATCGAGTTGTCTGAGGTGCGCGGCGTCGGCCAGTGTGTAGGCGCTGTTGGCGTCCAGCATCAGGTCGATCTCCGGGTATTCAGCGCGAACCGCGCGCGCCAGCGCCACATCCCAGCCGGGCGCGATTTTGAGCTTGATGCGATTGTACCCCTGCTCAAGCCGCTTGCGGATAATCCCCAGCGTCGCCTCGAGGGTTGGCTGAATCCCGATACTGACGCCGACGCGCGCGCAGCCACGTGATTCGGCGGGGGGCGTCACGTGTTCGGCAAACAGATCGGTCAGGCGCTTGCCCTCCGCCTTTGCCCAGGCATCCCATACCGCCGCTTCCAGACCGGACTTGGTGTGATGGTGCTCGCGCACGCTCCGAAGCAGCGCCGCTGCGTCCTGCGGCGAAGTGAGCGGCTGCCCGACCAGCTTAGGGATAAGGAAATTGTTAAGCATGTGGAGCGCGGTAAAAACCGTCTCCGCCCCATAACCAGGGCGGATCTCGACGGCGCATTCTCCCCAGCCAGTAACGTTGTGGTCAAGCGTCAGCTCCACCAGAACAGCCGCTTTGTCGGCCTCAACGCCGAAGCTGGTCCTCAGCGGTTCGACATACGGGAGCGCAACGGAATGTAGCGTAACGTGTGTGATCGTGTGGGTTGGCATGTCCGCCTCAGTCTGGCACAGAAGGCTGCGTCGAACGCTTGAAGACGATCGGATCAACCGCTGGCTCAAACGGCACGTGGATTGCGTCAATCTCGCCTGTCGTATTCACGCTGAAGCTCGCCAGCAGCGGCAGCTCTGCGCCGTGCTGGAGCAGTTCAAACGTGTCGTAGTGATAAGGCGTCAACGTGAACGTCAACGCGTCGCGCGTCGCGGTGAGCGCTGGTTCCGTATGCTCGATTTGAAGCACGCCATACGCGGGGTGCGCATACGTACCGGCGTAATCAGCGAGTGGATGCGAGGGAAGATGACCCGCCTGGCGCCGGTCCGCAAGGCTTCGCTGGGCAGCCGCCAGCTGGCGCTCAGCGCTGGCTTTATAGTCATGGAAGCGCTCGCTCCAGGGGATCGGCTCCAGACCGAGCAGCCGGTCCAGCAGGTTGAACGTGACCACGACCGGCAGCAAATTCCCATCCATGTTGCTGAAGACCATCACTCCGGCATCGTGTTCGGGCAGGAAGGCGATCTGCGCCACAAAGCCATTAATGCTGCCCATGTGCCGCGCGACGAAATGACCGCGATAGATCATGCTGCCCCAACCCAGACCCGAGGCATTGATCGAGATTTCCGGATAATCGCGCCAGACCATCTCCGGCACGGGCGGCATAATGATCTGTGGGCTGTGCATCTCTTTCAGAATCGAAGCGTCAATCAACGGCTGGCCGTTGTGCTGGCCCGCGTCGAGTTGCAGCCGCAGCCACGTGGTCATGTCATTCAGGCTTGAGTAGATCGCCCCTGCCGGGCCTGCCGCACCGAGCAGATAGTACGGGATTTGCCGGATGCCGTCGTCCCCCGCGCCGTGCGGCCGGGCGCTGTCTGGCTCGGCCTGGACACGCGCCATATCGGTCGTCGTGCGGGTCATGTTGAGCGGACGGAAGATGTGCTCCGCAAGGTAGTCTTCCCACGTCATGCCGGTGATGCGCTCGATAAGGACTCCGGCAGTCATGTACATCATGTTCTGGTACTGGAAGACGTAACGGAAGGGCTTGCTCGGTTGCAGGTGGCGCAGCCGGTGATACAACTCCTCGCGCGTCGCCGTCGAGCCATACCACATCAGATCGTGGCGTGGCAGACCAGAGCGGTGCGAGGCGAGATCGCGCAGCGTCAACTGCTCGGTTGCAGTCCTGTCCCACAGCTCGAAGTCGGGCAGATACCGCCGGATGGGCGTATCCCAGCCCAGAACCCCCTGCTCGATCAGCAAGCCAAGCGCCATCGTGGTGAAGCCTTTGGTGCACGAGCCAATTGAGAAGAGCGTGTCCGAATCGATCGGTTCATTCGTCCCAACATCTCGCACGCCATAGCCCCTGTGGATGACCTCGCCCCGGCAAAGGATGCCGACAGCCAGGCCAGGGCCAGGCCAGGCGCGCATCTGCTCGCCGATATAGTCATCCAGGCCGTCGAGAACCTGATCAAGTGGTGGTGTCATGTACGCGCTCCACTCGTAAATCGATAACGCCCGTCAAGACAAAGAATCGTTGGTCAGCACAAAGTAGTGACGGTCATCCTCGACCGTGAAATCGCTCGCTGCGTAGCCGATCTCGAACAGGTGCGACAGGGTGCGGCGGAGCGCAAGCTGCCACTGCTGCGCCTGGGCGAAGTCGCGCTGTTTCAGG
>JADLHR010000386.1 GCA_020848665.1 Anaerolineae bacterium | reverse complement strand
TGAAGCTGGTGATAAAGCGGGATGGGGCTGCGGAGGTCGAGCAGCTTGGTTTGGATCATGTATCCCCGTTCAGGGATTGTACGGACAACATACCAACAACGTACCAACAACATAGCATGAGGTCTGGAGCCAGGTCAATTATGTTGTCATATCTTTACAAGATCGGGGCACAAGATCGGGGCCTTCTGCGCCAGGGGCTGGTCTGTGCGCAGCGTGGAAGCACGAAAAACAGGGGGATAAACAAGAGCGCGCTGCCGTCTGCCGCGCGGCGCGCTAGCGACGGCGCCGGACGGTCTGGCGGCGACGCAGGGCCACTGCCAGCACAATCGCGAGCAAGATGCTCAGCCCGCCCAGCCCCCACGAGATCGCGGTCAGCGCGCGGCTCAGGGCGCTGTGCGAGGCTCCCGCCCCGCTGGACGGCGCAGCGGGGTCTGCCGCGTCACGCGCGGCGCTGTTCACCGCCAGCAGCGGCTCGTCGAGGTTGTTCCCCAGATCGTCCAACTGGTCGCTGACGCTCTCCAGCTTTTCGTCGATCTCCTCCAGGCTGAGCAGCACCCCCGGATCGTCGCTGTTGGCGCGCAGTTGCTCGACGGTATCAAGCAGGTCCGAGGAGGTGTCCTGAAGCGTCTCCAGGCTCTGCTGAAGCTCCGCATCGACGCCAGACTGCCGGGCGACGGATGCCGCCAGCACCCCCAGCACGCCGATCAGCACCAGTGCGAGAGCCACCACGATTGCACGGTCCAGCCAGGCCGAGAAATCGGCGACTCGTCTCATACGCTTCCTGACACCCTGCATTATGCCTGCGTTTCTAGAAATCTCAAGCGTCCGGCCCAGGGCACGAAGGCCGGGCGCGGACCCCGGCCTTCGTGCTCCGGCCTCCTTACATCGACGGGCGCTTTTCTGCCGCTGACGTCTTGCCCCCAGCGCGCAGCCAGCTCTTCCAGGGGTGCTCAAGGGCGGCGGAAATGAAGTACAGTCCGCCCAGGATCAGCACCCCGGACACGATCAGGATCAGGCGCAGCGTGCTGGCGCTGACCGGGGCGACTTTCGCCTCAAGATGCTCCTCAGACTGCGCGGTGAGCTTCACGTTCGAGCCGCGCGCCAGCTGCAGCGTCGTCTCGCCCGGCGGCAGCTCGATCTCAGCGGTGTTCACCGAGTTTGCACCCGACCCGCTGCGCGCTGACCGGACCGTCTGTTTCGGATTGTCGCTGGTTATGGTGAAGCTGGCGGACGATCCGCGTGTCTCAAACTGGGCCATAACCGGCCCGCTGGCGGCGTTTTTCATGACTACGTCGCCGCCGCTCATTGTGAACTCAAGCTCGGTCCCGGCGTAGGTCTGCGTGCGGACGGAGTTAATGATCCAGTACGCTGCCCCCACGATGACAGCGAGGGCAACTACTACCCTGGCGATAACGTTCGCGTTCTTCATTATGCTGCTCCTGTGCTCGTTGGACTCAACCGTCTGTACTTTCACCATACCGCCGGGGTATGGTGGCGGCGTCCAGTCCGCGTCACAGCTTTGACACACGGTATTCAGAAACTGACAGTCACTTCAGCGGCAGACGCAGCGTTACCGAGGTGCCCTGCCCCAGCGCGCTGTCCAGGCTGAGCGCGCCGCCGTGATGCGCGATGATGGCGCTCACTACCGCCAGGCCGATGCCCTCACCGGGAACGCTCTCGGTGTTGCGTCCGCGATACAGCTCCTCGCCGACCAGCGGCAAATCTTCGGCGGGGATGCCCACCCCTGTATCCTGAACCTGTATCAGCAGATCGTCTTCGTCAACCCGTGCGCTAAGGGTGATGCGGTCGCCCGGCTCGGTGAACTTGAACGCGTTATCCAGCAGGTTGTGCAGCGCCAGCAGCAGCAGGTCCTGATCGGCGGGCACGCGCGGCAGAGGCGGCTCTGGCGGGAGATGCACGACAAGCTCTCGCGCGACGAACTCACTCCGCTCGCGCTCTAGATCGACTGCCTCGCGCAGGAATTCGGCCATACCCAGCGGCGCCAGTTCAATCGGGACGGTTTCCAGGTCAGTGAGCTTGCGCAGGCTGAGGATCAGGCGGCTGAGGCGACGAGCTTCCTGTTCGAGCATATGAACGGTCTGGCGCTGGCTTTCATCCTGAAGCGTCAGCGCAAGGCTGCCCAGCCCGGCGTGCAGCGCAGTCAGCGGGTTCTTGAGCTGGTGATCCAGCCGCCGCAAAAAGCGAAAGCGTTCCGCCAGCGCCGCCTGCTGCACCCGCTCGATGCGGCGCTGATGCCGGTAGTCGAGCGCCAGCGTCAGGATCAGCATCAGCGCCGCGATGATCGCCAGCAGCAGGCCGGGGATGAGGACCAGCACGTCGAGGTCGTCGGGGTACACCAGGATACCCCGGATATGGCTCACCCGCACAACCAGCATCACCCCGGCCAGCGCCAGGCCGGCCGGCAGGAGCAGCCCCAGCCACTTGCGCGGAGTCATCCGCTGACTTCCGTCACCGGGCCGATGAACCGATAGCCGTGCCCGGTAACGGTCTCCACATAGCGCGGGGCAGCGGGGTCGTCGGCGATGGCTTTACGCAGTTCCGTGATCCGCGTATCGACCACGCGCTCGCCCACCACGCGCTCCCAGCCCCAGACTTCGGTCAGCAGGCGTTCGCGGGTGATCACCTCATCGGGATGGATCATCAGGTATTCGAGAATGGCGAAGGCTTTGGGCGTCATCGGCACCTCGCGGACATCCAGAAACACGCGGCGCGAGGCACGGTCGATCATCAGCCGATCGCTTGCCAGCCGCCGGGCTGCGCTCAGCGCCCGGCATCCGGGCCGCGCGCGGCGCAGCACCGTGCGGATGCGAGCCACCAGCTCCTGCGGGTCGAACGGCTTGTTGAGATAATCGTCCGCCCCTTCTTCGAGAGCCATGATTCGTTCGGCGGTGCCGCTGATCTGGGTCAGCAGAATAACCGGTGTCCAGTCGCCGCGCCGCCGCATCCGGCGCAGCGTCTCGCGTCCGTCCAGACGGGGCATCAGCACGTCGAGCACCACCAGGTCCGGGCGCAGATGTTCCAGCTTATCGAGCGCCTGCTCACCATTGTGCGCGACCTCCACCGCTAACCCGGAAAGCTGCAGGAATGTGGTCAGGGTGCTGACAATCGCGGCTTCGTCGTCCACCAGCAGGATACGCGGCGGAGTTGGCTCGCCAGGGTCAGGATAGCGCGTCGTCACCGCAAGCCTCCGATCCACCAGGGCGCGCCTGCGCAGGAGTGCGCCTACGCCGCGTATTCTACCATATCGCCCAGGGGAACGAACTTGCGCCGGTCGTTGGTGTGGAACATAGGCGCACGTCGGGGCCGGCCTATCACGCGGAGAGATTGAGGTGGTTCTGCAACGCGAGAGTGCTGCTTGAGCGGCTTTGTTATCCCGTGAGGCTGCGGTAGAAGACCGCTCCCCACCAGCTTAGAAAAACCAGGGTGGCGTGCTGGCTGGATAAGTACGCGACAGCGCCGATCCAGGGACCAATCAGGGTCGAAATCGCCGCGTAGGGCGAGAGTAACGGTGAGCCACTGAGGAGCAGGCGCTCGTCCTTGCGTGATATCCCCAGCACAATCAGCGCAACGCCGGCCGGAACCTGAAAGGGCCATAAGGATCGCCACAGGTTGTGATCGGCTTTCACAAATGGCGCAGGCTGGCTCAGAAAGGCCTCGATCCAGTTACCAAGCGCCAGCAACGATACTATGAGCAATATAGCGGTGACCAGACCGGCTTTGAGCCATTGCTGCCGTTGAATACCGGCTATCAGGCCAATAGCAACCTGGGGTTTGGTGAGCGCGACAACAGCCCAATACTGGCTAGGAAGCCACACCCCGCTGATAACCAGCACGTCGATCTGCCCATGCATCAGAATGTAGATCATCGGCGGCGAGAGCAGGACCAAAATTGGCTTGACCATCCCGGCGCGGGGTTGCCAGCGATGAAGCAAAAGTAACGCTGCGCCCAAAGACGCCACGCAAATAAGCGCCCAGCCGAGCTTGAAGGGCAGAATCCCCAACGGAGCAAGAAGCGCCGCCAGCCAGGGGGGGT
>JADLHR010000385.1 GCA_020848665.1 Anaerolineae bacterium | reverse complement strand
GGCGTGCGCATTCACCAGGCCGAATCGCTGGCGGTCCGCCGGCGCTGATCCACCGCTCATTTCACCGACTGGAAAATTAACATGGCCATTGCTGTCGCCCCCACGTTCTACACCGGCCCGCTCACGATGGCGCCGGTCGAGTCGTCACAGATCGCCGCGATCGGCTACGACGCCGCGACGCTCACGCTGGGCGTGACCTTCAAGCAGGGCGGGCACTACCGCTACGCCGGCGTGCAGCCCGAGGACTTCGAGGCGTTCCGCCAGGCGCCGTCGGCCGGCCGGCACTTCGACAAGTTCATCCGCGGCCGCTACAGCTACCGGGGGGTGCAGAACCCGCCGGCGGGTGATGCGGACGTTCCGGGCGCGCTCGATCACCTGACGCGGGCGCTGCAGTCGACCAGCGAGCAGATCATGCGCAGCGAGGTCCGTGCGGCGATGGCCGCGCTGGGCGCGAGCTGATCACAGAACGCACAAGGGGCCTTTGTCGGCGAAAGCCGGCGATCGAGCCATGGTCCGCGGCGGCTCCGGAAGGCGACCGCGGTTTGCCAGCGCGAGGGGCTGGCCTCGGCTTCCGGGATCGGCCCATACGAGAGCAGTGCCCGACACAACCGCCGGCGGGGGAGCCAACCCCGCGAGTGCCGAACCGCCGGCGGCGTTGGGTTGAATGACCACCACCACCGAGGACCACATGCGCGAGATCACCAGCCACCGGGTCAACCCGGCCAACGACAAGCTGACCATCATGGTCGAAGACGAGCCCGGCTCGGGCGGCGCGAATCACCTTTACATGATTCGAGGATTGGACACGGAAACGAATCCGTCCTGCCCGTTCGTCGCTCGGCATGGGGAGCCAGCCCAGCACGCGAGGATTCTGTTCCAGAACGGTCCGATCGCCGAGGCCGGCGTCAACGGCGTCACGCACGAAGCGCTGATCGCGATCGTGATCGACCGCCTGCAGGCGTTTCAGAAAGGGCCGTTCGCCTGCCGCGAGAATGCGCTCGCGCTCACGAAGCTGGAGGAGGCGCAGCACTGGCTGCACCACCGCACGCGGGCGCGGATGGCGCGCCAGGTCGAAGGCACGCACGAGGTCTGACCATGTTCCAGACCCACCAGCACCCCGCCCACATCGAGGGCCTGAAGGACTTCATCGACAACAAGGGCGAAAAGGACGTCGGGCTGGGCATCCAGATCTCGATGACCTTCGGGCCCGAGGTCCTCGATCTGTTCGAGCCGAAGCTGCGCGAGGCGCTGTACCGTGCCCCGGACACGATCAGCGCGCAGCGGGTCGGTGAGAACGGCGAGCCCGCGAACGCCCCGGTGCGCAAGTTCCCGCACATCAAGAAGATCTCCTGGGGCAACACGATGGTCGGCGCCCGCGTGGAGATCTTCTCCAACGATCTCCTGGGCGACGATCACGTCGTGCTCGCGGACTGCACGCTCGACCGGTTCAAGTTCGAGCTGATGGAGCGCTCGGTCGAGGTCCGCTGCCGGATGAAGGCGCATCCGGATGCCGAGGGGGTCGGTGCGCTCTACGAGTCGCGCACCAGCACGATCGAGGTGACGATCACGCCGCCGGAGGCTGCGACCTACGAGCAGCCGGAGAAGGATGCGCGCCAGCGCGACCTGGTCGGCGACGACGATTTTTCGGGCGAGGATCCGGACGACATCCCCGTCACCGAGCCGGCGAAGCGCGGCCGCAAGGGCGGCGGCAAGAAGCCTGCTGGCGGCAAGAAGCCGGCGGCGAAGAAGAAGCGCACGGCGCGCGCGTACCCGGCGGCGCTGGATGGCACGGGCGATCGCGATCCGTTCGAGGCGCCGCTGCAATGACCGGCCGTCCAAACCCCGTCGCCGAGCGCCTGCGCGCCGCGCTGCCGAGCTGGCGAACCGCGTCTGCGCGCTGGGACGAGGTGGCGCTGCTGGGCGACCTGGCTGCCAACGAGATCGACCGGCTGGAGCGTCTGTGCGCGCAGTATCGCCAGGACCTCCGCGACGAGCAGCGCGAGGCGCAACGCGCCGCCCAGGACGCCGCCGCTGAGGCTCGCTGGCAGGCCGATCCAGATACCCGGGGCGGGTACTACTGATGACCGCGCTGCCCTACCAATCCGCCACCAGCGGCGAGCGCGCCGTGCAGGATATGCAGAAGCTGCTGCGCGCATTCGGCTGCGCATCGTTCGGCCACATGCTCGATTACGCGAAGGGCGAGCTGCTGGTGCAGTTCGAATACCGTGGCCAGCGCGTATCGGTGAAGGCCCCGGCGACACGTGCATGCAGTGTTGGAACCGCCTGCGGCCCATCGCGCATCAGCAGCACGAGCTCGACGAGCTGGTGCAACTATCGAACACCCTCCGACGGGAAGCCAACCATGGGAACCAAGAGCGGCGAGCTGCGCGAAATGCTGCTCGATGCGATCGAGGCGGTGAAGGCCGGCAACATGAAGGCGGCAGACGCCAAGGCGATCGCGACGCTGGCGCAGCAGGTGACAGCGTCCGCTCAAGTGGAGCTCGACTTTCGGCGCCAGATGCTCGAGACGGAGAAGCTACCGCCGGATCTGGGCGCCATGCCGCTCGGGCACGAGGAGTCGAAGCCCGTCGACAGTTCGGGGGGGGCGACGTTGGCTGCGATCGCTGACCGGCGGCTGAGGCTCATGGCATGAACCTCGACGTCAACAACAGCGGTGCCTGGAAAACTGTGCTGCGCGACGTGCCGGCCGAGCAGCTGCCGCAGGTGCGCGATGCTGTGCTGGTGCTGGTGCGGGCCGTCGACCGACACACGTTCCGGCTGGCCGATGGTACGCGTGCGATCGAGTATTGCGAGGCGCAGCGCGGCTGGTATCCGTCGAGGCATGGGCAACGATGACCGATCAGCCGTCGCACGAGGCGCCGAAGCCGGTCGCGACCCCGCTGGCGGTTGAATCCGTCGGCCGGCCGATGGCAGTATCCGGAATCGCCCGGCTGCTGGCCCGCTATCTGGTCCGCCCGGCTGGCCCGGTGCTGGTGATCGACAACGACAAGGCCGCCCAGGATGAGGAACACCGCCGTCGCGTACATGCGATCGAGCAAGGACATCAGTGATGTGTCGATCGACGCACAGCGGCGCGCCCTGCACGACCTGGCGGCCGCCCGCAACCTGGCCATCCTCGACGAATACGCCGATGCCGTCGAATCCGGCAAGGATGCGGATCGCCCGGCCTTCCAGCGGCTACTGGCCGATCTGAAATCGCCCGACCGGGCGTTCGACTGGATCCTGGTGCTGGACACCTCACGGATCGCCCGCCGGCGGCTGCTCGCCATGGTATTCGAGCGCGACTGCGCGGCGCGAAAGGTACGGATCGTCTATCGCAACCTGCCTGACACCGATCCGGCGACCGAGATGATCGTGCGGTCGGTTTTCCAGGCGTTCGACGAATACCACTCGCTGATCAGCAAGGCGAAGGGGCTGGCCGGCATGGCGGAGAACGTCCGTCAGGGCTGGCGAGCCGGCGGCCGGGCGCCGCGCGGCTACCGCCTCGAGCACGTCGCCACCGGCGCGATCCGAGGCGGCGAGCCGGTGCGCAAGTCGCGGCTGGTGATTGACGAGGACACGGCGCCGCAGGTGTGCGCTTACCTGCGGCTGCGGGCCGAAGGCATCCCGCGCGGCACCGTGATTGCGCGCCTGCGATCGCCATGGCCCGCCACCAGCACCCATGCCATGGACTGGCAGGCACTGACCTACGCCGGCCACACCGTCTGGAACATGCATGCCGAGCGGGAGGGCGGATCGACGGCCGAGGGGGAGAAGCGGCGGCCGCGCGCCGATTGGCTGGTGCAGCGTGACACGCACCCGGCGCTGATCACCGACGAGCAGGCCGAGGCGATCCTCGCGCAGATGGAAGCCGGCGCGGCCGGCCGGCGCAACCGGGCGACGCCGCTGCTGCTGTCCGGGCTGGTGCTGGCGCCGGACGGCCGGGTCTGGCACTCGGACGGCTGCGGCGCCTATCGGCTGGGCAAGGGACGCAAGATCGCCGTGCAGCGGCTGGAGGCAGCCGTGCTCGCCAAGCTGCAGGCCGACCTATCCTCAGATGAGGCGGTTGGACACGTGATGCAGGCCCTGCAGGCCGATCAAGGGGGCCGGGTGGACGGCCGCTCGGTCGCGGCGCTGGAGCGGCGCATTGCCGGTCTGACGCAGCGGATAGGGCGAACGGTCGACCTGGCCGCCCAGATCGACGATCCAGCGCCAGTGCTGCGTCAGGTGGCGAACCTCGAAGCGTCGCGCGCGGCGCTGGTCGACGAGCTGGCCGCGATGCACGCGCGGCTGCACCAGCAGCAGCACGCCGCTGTCGTGACGCCGGCAGATGTTCGCCTGGCGCTCGACGCGCTGTTCGCCGACATCCGCGACCGGGCGGCGCAGCATGCCCCGGACGTGCGGATGGCGCTGACAGAGGTGCTGGAGCGGGTGGAATTGGATCCCGCGACGCTCGCCTGTAGGCTGCATTACGCCGTGCGAACGGGGGATAAGGTGGCGTCCCGTAAGGTGTCCGAACAAACCCCTGTGCGCTGGACCGGCCAAGTATTCGATCTCGGCCCCCGGCGTCGGCGCGCCGCCTAGCTAGATATCCCGCGAAGGGCCTGTTACTGCGCCGGCGGTTTCGTCGACCGGCTGAACGACAGCCCGAACCAGAACGTGCAGACGATGTTCAGGCAGGCGATCAGCGCGCCGATGACGGTGGCCCGCGTGTCGCTGCCGAACGGCGAACCGTCGCGCAGCACGGCATAGAAGCCGGCAGCGATCAGCAGCAGCAGGACCGCCGACAGCCAGAATGCCCCGGTGCGCCAGAACTCGGGCGTGGAGGGCGTGGCGGCCCACTGGCGCGCCGCTACGACGCCGCCGCCGGTCTCGACCAGGCCGAAGGCATCCAGCGCGTCAGCGGCCGCCGCACGGGCCTGCTGGGCCATCACCGGATCGGCCTGGACCGCCTTGACGGCGTCCGGCGGGCTCTCGGTGCCGGTGGCTTGCATGACGGCGCCCATGACCGCCTCGGCGGCTCGGGCGTTGCGCTGGGCGACTTCGGACGCTCCCGGGCCGGCGAACAGCGCCTTCAGCTCCGGCCACAGGCCGGACAGGATGCCGAGCGCCGGGGCGATCCAGGGATTGCCGGTGGCGGCGCCGGCGACAGTGGCGACGGTCTGGAGGGTCGAGGGGGTAGGACTGTCGGGCATGGGGGAGGTCTCCAGGGAGGGCTTCGATTCGACGATGGGCGACGGCTCCTGCTCAGCAGGCCCAGGCGCGGGACTCAGCGCGGCCAGCGCCGAGCGGTATTCGGCGAGGAATTGCGGCATGGTGACCATCGGCTGGCCGTAAGGCGAGCCGGGCAGGCTGGCCCACTCCTTGACGCACAGCGCCACGGCGGCCTCGATGCGGCCGGACAGGATGGCGTCAACCGCGCCGCGACGGTAGAGCAGCGCTACCGCGCCCAGGTCCTGGCTGTGCGGCGAGAAGTCCTCGAGGCCGTACTGCACGGCGACCTCGTCCCAGGTGCGAGCCAGGAACTGGTACGCGCCCGCCGCAGTGCTGGTGATGCCGGCGGCCTTCACCGGCTTGTGCGGATGCCGGGCGAACGACTCGAAGAGGCCGCCGCCGTACAGCGTCCGGTAGCCGTTGGCGCCCTTCGTCCCCTCGCCCAGCCGTAACGCCTGCAGGAACGCGCGGATGGCCGGCGCAGCGAGCGCGCGGACGAGATCGTCGCGGGTCATGAGGGCTTTCGTCCGATCAGGATGTCGATCACCCGGTCGACCTTCTGGCCCAGGTCATCGGACACCTCTTCCATGCGGCGTACAACGGCTTCGAAGCGCTCGTTCGGCGTGTAGTCCTCAGCCAACTTGACCTGCAGCATGGTCAGATCTCGCCGCAGCGCCTGCACGGCATCCCACAACGTTTTCGCCCACCAGCCGCCGACGGCGAACCCAATCGCGAACAGCACGTTGAGCGCGCCCATCAACAGCGTGGTCTCGATCTGCATCAGATCCCCAGGACCTGCCCGCCCCCGGTGGCGATGATCTGGGCGCCACCGCCGGTCACGGTGTCGCGAAACGCGAGCGCGAGCGCGAGTTTCGGGCCCGTGGCCACGCTGCCGGTACCCGACATCGCGACGTTGCCGGCGCCGGTGGTGATGCGCTCGAATGTCGTGAGCTGGTCGGCCACCAGGCGCTGCGTGTTGCCGCCGCTCGCGAACGTGATGCCGCTCTGATCCGAGGCGAACGCCGCCAGCACCAGCCCGGACCCACCGGGATCGACGTTGCCGGCAGCAATCGCCGTATTGGCGAGGGAGTTGCCGTTGGCCGCGGCGATGAATGGGTCGCTCGTGATTCGCAGGCCGCTGTAGCGGTGCACCGCGACCGATCGCAGGCCGCGCAGCGTGTTCAGCTCCATCGCCACGACCCGCTCGGCGGTCGCGCCTTGGATCGCCGCGTACGCCGCGCCCAGGTGAAACTGGCCGTTCGGATGGCTCACCAGCGCCAGGATGCCGCAGTTCGGGTTCGACCCGTAGCTGCCGATCATGTTGTCCAGCCAGTCGGCGGCCGCCGCGACCGAGCCGCCGTAGCAGCCGAAGATGATGAGCGTGTCGCCCGAGTCGACCGGTGCGCCGCCCCAGTTGTCAGTCGAGCCGATCAGGTTGGTGGTCGCACCGGTGGCCTGGTTGTTGGCCATCCCGCCCTTGAAGACTGCTGCCATGGCTCAGGTTCCGTAGTAGGCGACCGTGTCCATCAAGATCGCGGTGGTGAGGGAGGGGTAGCCGGGCTGCTCGCGGTCGAGCACCACGACGCTGCCGTCGCTGTCGATCTCGCAGAACAGCACGTGAGGATCGCTGTAGTCGTACGGGCCCCACTTCGGCCCGAACTTCCTCGTACCACCGGGCCAGCCGAGCGGTCCGACGTGGTTGACCCACAGCGTGACCGTGCCGGCCAGGCCATCGCGAATCCGGATCTGCAGATAGCCGGTGCCGTCGTTCTTGATCCGGCAGCGGATCTCGAAGTAGTACCGGTGCCCGACCTGCAGGAAGTAGTCGAGCAGCGGCACGTCCCAGCGCTGCTGCTGGCCGCCCTTCGCCGGCACGTTGTCGGCGGCCCAGGTCACCGACAGCAGCAGCTTGCCGTTGCCACCGATCAGGATGTCGAACGGCTGCTGATTCCCGGGCGCATCGCCGCCGTAGTGGCAGTTCGCGATGTTGAACGCGATGTTCGGGCCGATCGAGCTGGCGCGCGGCTCGACCGAGAACGCCCACCGGAACGGCGTGTCGTAGTCCACCGTCTCGCCGAAGCAGCTCAGGATCGCGCGCGCCGTGGTGGGATCGGCATCCCAGGCGACCGGCGGGTGCAGCGCCATGTAGAAGCTGGCGCCCGGCTGGCCGCCTGGGTCCACGGCATTGCGCCGCAGGATGTCGAACCCGTTCCACGTGATCGAGCTGGGGGTTCGAACGGTGGTGATGTTGCCCCAGGTCGTGCCGGCCGTCGTCAGTTGGGCTGAAGCCGTGTACTGCCGATCCGCCTGGATCCGGTGATCGTACTTCGTGCCCGCGATCGACGAGTTCCACGGCTGCGACGGATCGATCATCGACAGCACCCGCGGGTCGCTGACCGACAGCCGCGTCGCGGACGCGGTGATGTCCAGCGCCTCGGGGAAGGTGAACACCGTCTGGCTCAGATCGACGCTCTTGCTGTTGTCGAGGTTGGCGGCGAACGTGACCTGCTTGCCGCCGCCGGTGGCGCCGGCGGTCGCCAACAGGAACCGGCTCGCGTCGCCGTCCTTCTCAATGGCGAGCGTCCAGGTGCCGACATTGAAGTCGGCGGTGCTGTTCGTCGTGACGGTGTTTGGCACCTGGGGGGCGGTGAGCGTCGCGCCCGGCGTAATCGCGGCGGTGTACTTCGCGCGATAACGCACGGTGCCGTCCTGGCGCAGCACCACGTTCCAGGAGCCGCCCAGGATCGACGAGAACTGCGTCCAGCCCGCCAGGCGCTTGGAGCCTGCGGCACCGGAGGCGATTGCCGCGAGCACGGCGCTCAGCGTCTGCGCATCGAATGCCGGCGTCGCGATCGTGCCGGGCGGGTTCTGCGTGTTGTCGCCGGTGTCGGTGCCGGTGCCAGTGCCGCCGGTGCCGGAGGCCGCCTGCGTCAGATCCAGCGTCAGCACGCCGTTCACGACGGTGAAGTTGCCGAGGACCTTGATCGTCTGCACGGCGCCGCGGTTTGCGCCCGTCGAGTCGATGACGGTCACATCGCCCGTGGTGGTCGCGGGCTCGCCGATCGGCACGTAGCGCTCGACCCACTGATCGCCGAACCACTGCCAGCTGTCAAGCACGTACTGGCCGCCGGGCGGGCCAAGCAGCTGCTGTGTCAAGTTCTTGACGATATCGCCCGGGTTCCCGGGATAGACCGGCCGGCCGCTGTCGGAGACGCCGGAATAGATCGGGTATGCGAACGAATTCTGTGGCGTGTCGACTGCCGGCCCCGGATTGCCGCCACTGCTGGCCGGACCGCTGTTAGCGGAAGACATCCGTCCCACCCGAACGAATGGCTTCGGTGGCCTCGGCCGGCATCGGTTTGCTCGGAATCGAGGGGTCTTTGACCGGCAGCATGGCGGCGACCGCCTTCGAATCGACTCGTCGCGCATGCTGCGTGATGCCGAACGACGCTGCCCAGTTCAGGAACTCAGCCATCGCCATCTTGTTGCCGGTAGGGGCACGGGTTTCGTGATGCAGTTCGTAAATCACGTCGTCGGCAGCGACGGCCGAACCGATGGCTGGTATGCCGTTATAGAAGACCCGACCGTCGCTTAACGTCAGTTCTTCTTCGAGCACAGTGGTCACACCGGGAGCGGCACCGTGAGGGAAGCTGATGCGGAGTTCAGCGACTCGGGGCCGAGCTTCGGCGGTGAGGTCTGTTGATTTGTATTGGTCCATTTTGAGTCCTTATGGAAGTAAGCCTTGAGAGGCAAGCTGGAGCTGGGCGTCGGTTGCCTTCGTGCCCGAGAGTTCGAGCGCGAGAATGCCGCTGCCGAGGATATTGCCCCCGCCAGTCCGTCCGAGGTACAGGGACGAGCCCATCGTGCCGTCGTACACATCGCTGTTTACTGGCAGGCCGTCCACACTGATACCTATCACGCCAGTGCCCCAATTCGAAGCTGCTCGATACACGTTGCCTGCGACTGTTGCAACAGCCCCGGCGAGACTCAGACCGTCGAATATTCCCACGGCTCGCGTGGCGCTCACATAGACCGGCATCGCGCTGCCCGGGGTGCCCACCACAGCCGGGTATCCCGACACGTCAATCGGCGCCACAAAGGTCGCTGCGACCGTACCCGCCGCATCGCTGATCCAGTCAGCGGGCGTGCCGATGGTGTCGACGCTCCGCGTCTGCGCCGCGCTCTCTGTGCCGCCTATCGGTGACGTGGCGAAGTCCCCGATTTCGCCCTGCGCCCAATCCACGTCAATGCTGTCGCCGCTACTGCGCAGCCGAAATCCGTAGCTCGGATTCGTGACACTTGCCTTGAGCGCGCTGTACGGCATCCATGCCGCATTGGCCGTCACGGCCTGCCACGTCGTTCCGCCGTCGCACGTCAAATCGAGGATGAGAGAGGCAGCACTGCGCGACCGGATGTGCGGGCCGAAGGCGCGATTGGCGCTGGCGCTGGTGACGCTTTGCAGGCATGTGCCGTTGCTCGCCGATGCGGTCAGCGTGCTTGCGCTGTTCGCCACGCCATCAGTGCCGACGGCAGTCTTCGTGGCCGTCATGTTGTTCTTGACCCACGCCGCTTGCGTCAGGTCGCGCGGATACAGCGTCTCGCGCGTGCGGGCGGGCTCGATGAGGAGGGCGGCTTGCGGGTAGACGGAGATCGGATCGGGCTCGAATGACAGATCGGCGGTGCCCTCGTGAAGCATCACAGTCGACACGTCGATATAGCTTCCCGCGCCATCAGGCCCTGCGCCGCCGGGGTAGATGTATAGACCGCCCCAGCTGACAAGGTCGGCCGGCACGTTGCGGATGCGGACAATGGTCCATTGCCCAGACTGCAGTCCGTCGATTCTCGGCAACGCATTACTATTGACCGTTCCCGGTCCCGACACGATCTCAGCACGCACTGCTGACCAGCCCGCGTTGCTGAGCATGCCCACGTCCGCTATCGTCCCGCCGCGCAGCGCAAGATAAAGCGTATTCACGCATCCAGCCACGAGGCTTGGCAGAGTATCGTTGTGCGCCCACAGCGAGCGGCTTCCCAACGCGTCGTCCTTTGTCAGCCGATACGCTGGAGCGCCTCCCGGACCGACAGCGCCGAGGGCCGAGGGCGTGACGCCATTTCGGCCGAACTGCGTCAGATTCGTCAGATCCGTCGTGGCGAACAGGTTCTGCCGCATCGGCGTGCCGGCGCTGAACAGCGGACGAGTGTCAAACGTGTTGAGGAACGGCAGCGGCAACGGCCCGTCGTTGACGTGGCACGCGCTCGTCCAATGCTGGTGCCCAGGCCCCACGACGCCCCCTGTCGCCCCGGCATACACCAAACACGGGTCGCCGGCCGACATTCCCCCCGTCGCAGTGACGATCAGCTTGAACACGCCGTTGCCCATCGGCTCCGTCCGAGCCGTGATCGTGCCGGCTAAGCTCTGGATCGCCTCTATTTTCCCGGTCGAGTAGTTCGGTGCTGCGTAGCCGATGTCCAGGCTAGTGGCACTGTTGTAAAAACCATACTTAGAGGCGGCGTCGTAGTCGAAACTGCCGCGCTTGATGTACGCCACCAGCGTGCAAGTGTTGCTGAGCGCCGTGAATCCCGCGTTGAGGTTGAAGTAACTGACAGGGCTCGTGGCCAGTTGCAGCGTTGCCAGCCCGTCAGGCGATTTGAACTGTCCAGCGGTGGTGACCAGAGCCGGATACAATTGCGCCAGGCTGGAAGTCCACTGAGTCAAGCAGTGTGTCGCCCCGCGCTCGTGCGTGATGCGCGGCGCCGATGCAGCGACGAGATTGCCGCTACTGTCGACCGCCGTGCCGTTGGCGCCGCCGCTCGACGTGAAGCCAAGTGCCGACATGACGGCGGCGTCCAGCAGCGTCTTATTCCGTCCCGGCGCCGCCTCGTACTCCTCTTCCGACCAGAACAGCCGCCTGTTCCAAAACGACTGAGAGCCGGATTGCCAGGCGCGGAGCGGGGGAATCGCGTAGCTCATTGCATATCACCGGCCATCACGACCTGGTCGTCAGCAATGGCGTATAGCGATACGCCGCTGTATTGGGCTGCGGTCGCCGCGAGCCCGGCAGCTTGCAGCAGCGTGACGCCGGCGGCGCCCGCGAGTGTGATCTGTCCAGCGCCTCCCTGAATCACCATGGCGTTCCAGCCAGACTGGATCTTGCCGATCACGTACAGCGTGGTCGGCGCCGCGTCGGTCGTCACGATGATGGCGCCGCTCTCGTCCCCTCGCAGACCTTGTTCAGCCGATCGGGTGATCGGCGTGGTCATTCCCGCGGCCACGCCCATCATGGCCTGGACGTTCTGGGTGGTGGTCGACGCGGGTCCGGCGTTGACAGAAGGCATGCTCTTTCCTCGCGATCAGTAGCCGATGGCGAGCCAGGTGAAGGCTTCGCTCGTGGCCGACTTGTTGTAGATCCGGACCGTGCCCGCGTTGACGAGCTCGATGGCTCCGGACACGGGGGTGGCGCTGTTGCCTGTTCCGAGCGGCGTCACCACTGCAGATAGCAGCGCGTTGGAATAGGCGACCGGCAGCGCAAAGACCAGATTCGCACTCGACGCGATGCCGACGGTGGCGCCCCACTGGATCAGGATGCCGCTTGGCAGCCACTGGTAGCCCGGCACCGCGCGCTGAGCGAGAAACGCCGGGCCAGTGTTGCCGCCCAGCCCGGCGGCGCTGGCGGACGGCTCGATGTTGTCGAAGGTGGCCAGCACGTTGCCGGCGGCGTCCTCGAGCTGGAACTTGTAGAGCAGCGCGTTGTCGAGCCAGATCGGCTGCGGTGGGCGCCCGTCCGCGTTGAGCACGATCGGGTTGGCGTTGGCGATCGTGCCGGCCTGGTTCGTGTAGGTGGCGATCGGCGTGGTGGTCCCGGCCTGGAACGTGCGCAGCCGCCCGGCATTGTTCGGCCGGCCGTTCGGCAGCAGCCCCTGGTAGCCAATCCCCAAACCGGGTGCGATACTGACGTTAGGCATTCAACCCTCCGGGACGACCATGATTCGGTTCCTGCTGACACGGCTGTGGATCGGCTTCTGGCAGCTCTACTTGCTGCTGATCGTCGGCACGCTGATCGGCGTGATCGCGGCGCACGTCACCGGCGAGAAGCCGCTCGGCTGGCTGGCCGGCCTGGTCACGGTGGGGGCGGTGAACCGCGCGTTCCGGGTGAAGGGGTTTCATTGGTCCGCTTTCTGACGCTCGCGCATTGCGCCTGACGATTGTGCTGGCGTGGTAACGGCCGGCAGCACCGGCGCGCCTCCGCGGCGCGCCTTCGCGGTCGACTCCCCGACAATGCCGGCTCCCGGCCCGAGGATCGCTTCGTTCTCCCGGGCCAGCCGCTTCCTGTTCAACATGTCGCTGAACTTGCCGCGCATGATCGTGCCGCCGATGCCCCCGGTCTTCGCGTTGGCAGCCGCCTCGACCGACGAGGCCAGCCCCTCTCGCGCGAGCTCGGCCACGCTGGTGTTCGAGTTGTTGACCCAGGCGCCCTTGGGTTGCGCATCGATGTCGCGCGCAACCTGGCCGATGGCGCGGAGCTGCGCCGCCTGCTCGGCTGGAAAGATGGCATCCAGACGCGTACCGAGCGCGTTCAGCGCCCGGTTGTAGCCCGACGAGTTAAAGTTGCGCGAGGAGTCAGTGCCTTGGCGCTGGAGGTGATTGATCACCTCGGCGCGGACGATCTGCTGCGATTCCGGATCGAGGTCCGCCAACTCGCGCGCCACCGCTTTGGTGTCGCGGCGGTTGATGAAATGGCGCTGCACGAAGGTGTCCGCCGCCGCGCTGCCGGCGGCCACCTCGCCGTAGCCGGCCATCGCCTCTTCGCGGGCGAACTCGGCACGCGCCAGGGCACGGGCTCGGTCGGCCAGTGCCTTGACCTCTGCGACCTCGGAGCTGATCGGCATGTTCTCCAGCGTGTCGCGCACAGAGCGGATGGCCGCCGCTGCATTGCCGTCGCCCGATCGCTGGGCTTTGCGGGCCTCGCTCGCGAGGATCGTGCGGAGATTCTCGAAGTTCTCGAAGGTCATCGCTCGCTTGCCGCTGGCGAACTGCTCGACGATCGACTGCACGGACGACGGGAGAAACGCCCCTTTCATGTTCGATTCGAGCGCTCGGCCCGCTTCGGCGCCGAACGTGGCGCCATCCAGCGGCAGCGCCCCGGCGTTGGCATCGCGCAGTGCTTGATAGGCGGCACTCGTCTCGGCCGCGCGCTCGGCTTGACGGCCGGCCATGCGTTCCACCAGCGCCTGGCCCGCGGCGGTCGGGTTCTCGATCATCACGTCGGGAGCGGCCGTGGTGCGCATCTGATCGACATTGGCCTGTAGCGCACGGTTCTGCGCGCCGTAGCGTTCGACCAACGCCGGATTGCGCGAGCGCAGGTTGCGCTCCATCGAGATCAGCGCCGGATCCTGCAGCGCCTGGCCGCGCGTCAGATCGATCGGAACGGGCAGCGAGCCCGCCCGTTCCTGACGCGTCAGCGCGTCGGTGTTCACCGTGCGGCCCTCGCGCTCCGCACGCGTCACCGCCTGGCGAACTGCAGGGACTGTCGGCTGCGGCGCCGTGGGCGCGCCGCCAGCGCCCGGCAGTTCAGCGATGCGTGCGCCGGTTGACGTCGCCGCGGCGGCATCAGCGGTGGCCCCAGCACCGCCTGGTGATGACGGCATCCCGCCTGGGTTGATCCCGACGTTCGGGGGCGCCTCCGGCGGCGGGATATCCGCAGCGCGGACCGACGGCGCGCGACCGCGCAGGCGTCCAAACTGAGCGGCGAGCTGGGCCTGCACACCATGCGGAACGGCGCCGACGACATCCATCATCGGAGCGACCGCGACGATGCCGGAATCGTTCAAGGCGCGACCTACGGTCTCCGCATACTCCCGGCCCGCCTCGGTGCGCGGCGTCCAGGTGTTGCGCTCCATCACCCGGCCGGCGGTACGCTCCGCCAATTGCGTGCCTTCGCGGGTGCCCCAGGTGCCCGACAGCATGTTGTCGAGAATGCCGGCGCCGGCGCCCATCAGGCCGGACGCCATGCCGGTGCCGATCGTCAGGGCGGCATCGGGGATGCCGAGGATCTTCTCCCAGGTGCTGCGCGGCTTCTTCGGCTGCTGCGGCGTCGACGTGCCGCCCTCCGGTGCCTCGGCGGCCTTGCTGATTCGCTCGTCGAACTCTTCCAGTGCGCGAAAGCGAGCTGCATACCCGCGGTTCGCGGTATCGCGGATCTCGGATTCTCCGGCTCCGAGCGAGCGGAACTGATCCGAGTACTTACCCATCACCGGATCAGGCCGAACTGTTCGGCCGCCTCGAGCTTCGCCTCGAACTCGCCACGCTCGGCCGGTGTCATCGATTTGCGCAGGGCGGCCTGTTCCTTCAGGTTCATCGTCGGGAACTGGAACACCCGCGGGTCCGCCACGCGATTGAAGATCGCCAGTTGCTCTCGATACTGCACAGGGTTGTGCTCGACGCGCGCCAGGAACCGCTGCTTGGCCAGCGCCATGTCTTGGACTGCGGTCAACTCACGGGCCACCTTCCGGATGGCCGTATCGGTCATCTTGCTGTTCGGAATGGCCGCTTCGACGATTGAGCGCGCCATGTCGGTGTTACCGCCGGTCAGCGCCTGCAACTGCGCAGAGTACTTGTTCAGCAGATCCGCGGCCGACTTCTTCTCGTCGCCCGACTCCATGCCGATCAATGCGCCGAGGCCTGCGGCGAATGCCTGCTTGTCGGCTCCGACGCCAGTTGGCGCTTTCGTGACGATCTCGCGGATCTTGGCAAGCGTCGCCTTGTTCTGCTCGGCGAAAGCAGCCGCGCTGGCGGTGGCCGTTCGGTCGGCCTGCACCACCTGCACCTGACCTTGCATGTTGGCCTCGGCACCCATAGGCGGGCCGGACGGAACGAAGCTGCGCGGCGGCGGGGTCTGAGCCGGGGCCGCGGGCGCTCCTGCGCCGGCCGGTGCGATCCGCGGAGCGCCCGGCATCGGCTGCGGTGCCGCTGGGCGCACGCCGCCGCCCTGCGCCCCATACAGGCCCATCCGGCCGCCGCCCTCGCCATCGTCATAGAACACCTGCGTGGTCGGCGGCGGCTGCTGCTGCGTCCGCGTGCCTTGGATGGCTTGGCCCACGGGCCCGGCGAACCGATTCGCGTTGACCACCTGCGTGACTTGGCCGCTGTTCGTCTGGATGCCGACGGGCTGGGCCAGTTGCGCCTGACCGGCTGAGTTGTTGCCGGCCACGATACTGTTTTGCATCGTCTGCCGGTAAGTCCGCGGATCCTGGGCTGCCTGCGCCATGCTGATCGCGAATTGTTCCTCAGCCAGATGACGCGGCGCGCCTGCGCGGATCGATTCATCACGCGCGTCGGCCATGGCCTCCAGCATCGCCCGACGATCGAACTTCGGCGAATCCGGATCGAACCGCTCGTCGGCCAGGAATCGGTCCCTGCTGGCGCGCAGCACGCTCATGTAGTCGGTGGACAGGCCGAACTTCGCCTTCTCCGCCTCGGTGACAGCCTTTCCTGACTCTGCCTTGCGCTTTACGATGTCGGCCTCGGCGCTGCCGGAGGCTACCTTCGCCGCGGCTTCCGCCGACTCGGCCGTGGCTCGCTGCTGGCGGATGTAGTCGTCCAGCGTACGGCGCGCCTTCTCGGCGTCGATCCGCGCCCGCTCCGACTCGGCCTTGCTCTTCTCGATGTCGGTCGGCAGCGTCGCCGTCTCGCGCTCAAGCGCTTGCTTCTGGCGCGCCAGACCGATCCATTGCCCCATCGTCTGAAGGGGGTCAGGGGCCTTGGCTTGCAGCGGGATGCTCGGATCAAGCGGCATGGCGCGTCACTGGTTCAGAGACAACGATCCCGGCATCGTCGTGGTGGCCGGCGCGGCGGACGCGCCTCCCGGACGGCCGTACAGATAGTTCCAGCCGAGATAGCTGTTCAGGCCGCCCGACAGCGAGTTGCCCACACTTACCTGGCCGGCGGCCTGCGCAGCGGCGCCCGAGGTCAGATAGCCCGAGGCGTTGTTGGCGCCCGTGGCGTAAGAGTTGCTCATCCCCTGGGCGCCGGCCAGGCCGAGGTTCGCCATGCTCTGACCGGTAGCGATGGCGCCCGAGCCGGTGCCTGCCGCGGCGTTCTGGCCGAGTTGCGCGACGCCCATCAGGCGCGAATACCGATTCGCCTGCTCGGTCTGATAGTTGCTGAATGCCTGCTGGTACGCGGTCTGAGCGTAGTTTTGCGCGTAAGTGTTCAACCCCTGCAGCGCGTTGCCGCCGACGAGCCCGCCCATGCGGTTGGCCATGTTCTCAGCTTGACCCAGGCCCTGCTTGAGCTGGAACTGATAGGCCGGCGCGTATTGCGCCATCATCGAAGCGTCGAAGTTCTTGCTTAACTGCCCGCTGCTCAGTTCGCCGGAGAGGGTCTCTATGGCCTGGGCGCCCCGTTCGCGGTACGGCTGCGAATACCCGGCCGCCCGATCGAACATCTCACGCTGCAGATTCTGGCCGCGGATGGTCGCATCGTGCTGCAGGTCCGCCGAGCGGTTCGCCGCGTAGATCTGCTGCGCCGACGCATCGCGCGCAGCGGCGGCCTGCGTGTTTGCCGCGCGGTTGCCCGAGTAGGCGCTGACAACAGCGCTGCCAACGACGGCAGCAGAGATGGCGCTCATACCGTCACCTCGGACGGCGGCGCGAGCCGCAGGTGATCCTGTAGCGCCAGCGCAACCCGATAATCGATCGTGATCTCGTCGCCGAGCTGGCCGCCGCGCATACCCTCGATCGGCGCCAGCGCGACCAGGTCGATGTCGCCGTTGGGCCGCGGCAGCATCAGCGCGTTCGGCGTCACCGATTGGTTCGTGAAGCGACCCGCCGGCGTGCGTCGGCCGTCGATCAGCGCCGGTGCGATCAGGTCGCCCGCCTGCAGGGTGCTGGTCGCGAACAGGCCCTGGCCATGGATCGGCGAGGCCGCCACGCGCACCGCGTAGCTGCCGTCCGGAAACGGGATCTGGTCGTCCTCGTTCTCGGTTTCGGCGGCCGCCTGCTCGGCGCCAATGCCGGTCTCGGTGAGCACCGACTCGAAGTCCTGGCGGTCGGCCTCATGGGTGAGCGCGATCGCCGCGCGTCGCTGCTGGTGGCGCAGGAACATCGGCGACTGGCGCAGCAGCATCGCCTCCAGCCGCCCGACGTCGGTCTCCGTCGTGGCATAGATGTTCTGCCACACCGTGTCCTCATGGACGTAGCCGACTTTGCGGCCCGGCTCGCCGACGAAGAAATGCGGCGCCACGATCTCGCGCAGGCCGCCGTCGGCATCGACCACCGTCACCCGACCCTTCAGCACGATGTTCACGTGTCGGAAACGCTGGTGGTGGCCGATGGCCATGGTCCCGGCCAACATCGTGAGCTCGCGGATGTACACCCCGGGTCCGAACCGATGCACGACGTCGCACGGCGCCTGGTCGGGCTGCTCGAGCATCACGTCCTCGAGGAGATCCAGGTCACCGGCCAGCACGACATCGCGCAGCACCGTGAGGGTCTTGGTGGCGTACGGGTCTGCCAGCGCCTGCAGGTGGATCGGAGCGTTCATAGGAGGTAGGTTCCCGAGGCGATCAGCCGCTTTCCGGACAGGGCGGCGTTGGTCAACAGGGCACCGGCGATGCTGAAGAGCTCGACGTACGTGGTGCCCGGCTGTGCGACGGCGGTCAGTGCCGCGCCTTGGTTGCTGTACGCCACCGACAGCCCGCCGTGGCGCACGCCTACCGGATGGGGCAGGCCAGCGATTCGTGCGGCCGATGCGTCAGCGGTCACCGGCCAGGTGGCATCGAAGTACACGTCAATCTGCTGGCCACGGCGCACGAACGTGCCCGCCGCAGAGGCGAATGAGACACCGTTTCCGGCCGGCGACCAATCGGCGATCGATGGCACCAGGAAGTCGCGCCACTCCCGGGCGATGTTGCCCAGGCTGTCGACGAAGCGGGAGAACGGGACGCTCGGGCGCGGCATCAGGACGCCCCTTCCGAGAACTCGAGGTTGGCGCTGATGATCGGCGCGTATACCGGATCGGTGACGCTGACCTCGAAGACGCGATCGCGCGCCGCGCCCAGCCGTCGCCAGATCGCGCGCGCCTGGTATTCGCCCATGCGGCCGATGGGCGTGGTGATCACTTCCGACCAGGTGTGCGCCCCGTCGTCCGAATATCGCAGCATGGCCTGCGGATCGGCGCCCTGTCCGCTGGGGATGCCGACGCCCGGCTGGAACTGGATCTGCAGCGAGTGGAAGAACACGCGCTTCAACTCGCGCGTGACGTGGGGGCTGCAGCGCATCCGGCGAATCGCGCGGCGAGCACCCTGCGGGCCGGTGACACGCATCGGCGGGTCGTCCCACGGGTAGTCGTTGCGCAGGTAGTAGAGGGTGCCCGATTCGCTGTCGCCAGCGATCAGCTCGCCTTCGAACTGTGCGACCGCATTCACGCGCCAGCGATGCAGCCTGCCGTCCGGCCCCATAGACGTCCGGCGGTGCCACATCTTCGTGGAGAGGTCGTAGACCCAGGTCCGATCGGCCGTCGGCAGCTGCAGCACGTAGAAGACGTGGCCCGCCAGCTGGTAGGTGAACGCGAAGGCATCATTGAGCGCCTGGCCGATGAGGTCCTGCTCGATCGCATGCGTGCTGATCCGCTCGATCTGGTAGTGCGCGCAGTAGAGCACCACGCCCCGGCCGAGCTGATCGCGGCCGAGGAAGGCGAACCCGTCGCCGAACCGGGCCACCGAGTAGGGCGCAAGGCAACCGAATTGTCGGGTGGTCCCGTCGATGATGCCGAAGGGAAACGGGAACGATCCGACGTCAGACCAGAACTCCATCGTCTGTTCGCCCAGGAGTGCGACCTGCCGCTGGTCGACGATCAGCGCGACCAGGTCATCGAAACTGCTGAGGGTCGAGGCGAACGACAGCGCGGGCGTGGACGTTGACAGCACACTGGTCGCGGCCCACTGCTTGGAGTCGGCCAGGTTGTAGACCATGAAGTTGTCGGTGATGTCGCACCGCACGCCACCTGGCCGCGGCCCGTCCGTCAGTCGGACGATGGTGTTTGCCGCGATGTCGTACGCATAGCGGTCCACCCCGTCAGTGATCATGCAGTGGGTGCCGTTGCTGGTGATCGTCACCGGTCCGCTCGAGGTGCGCAGCCTGCCCACGCCCGCGCTCTGCAGAAACGGCGGATAGATGCTGTTCGGAATGAACAGCGTCATTCGCATCAACACACAGGTGTTGCCGAGGATGATCAGCACCCCCCGATCGCTGGGTAGCTCGAAGAGTCCCCGAATGGGGCCGGAGCGGTCGTCGATCATCCCGGGAAACTGCCAACCAGGCCAGGGCGGCAGCATCATCCCCGGCGTCGGGTAGAGTGCCACCACGCCGCGCGATCCTTGCGGCTTGGAGGGATCGACCTCGGGATACCAGTTCTCGGTCGCCTGCGCGTCCTGCGTGATGGACGGCGCGGTGTAGGCGTCACCCACGAAGCCGGCGAAGTCGGGCACCTTCAGGCCTCCCGATACCAGAGGACTTCAGGCGTGTTGGCGAGGCGGCCGGAATTCATGTTGGAGAGAATCCCCCGTGAAGTATCCACCCGGCGCTCGCACCGCCGCGCGAGACGATCGCAGGGTCGTACGCAATGACCTCCTGCGGCACGGCGTTGCTCGCCTTGATCAGATCACGGCCTCGCTTGGCGAGATCCTTCACCTGACGGATCCGCAGCTCGTCGTTGACGCCGTAGTCGACCAGCAGCAGCTCGGCCAGCCCGTAGCGCAGCGCGAGCTCGGTGCCCTGCGGCAGAGTGAGCTGTTCCTCGACGCTGGCGAAGCGACTGAGAATCGCATCGGCGAAGAGGTGCATTTCGCTTGCCTGCGTCGGCACGGGCCAATACCACAGGTTCGCGTTGTTCTCGGTGGCCTGGAAGTACAACGCCTGCGGCCAGGGGCCTGGCAGGCTCTTCTGGCTGATGCGCTGCCAGTTGGCGGCGGCCAGCGGACTGACCGGGTGGTCCAGCGGGGTGTTGCCGCCGACGTTGGTCCGCACGAATGCCGAGCGAATGCCGATCGGTCGCGGGTACTGCGCACTGAGCGGCGCCTGTGCCTGCGTCTGCAGGGGGGCGACCTGGTACGTGCCGACCGCCCGGGGCCCGTCGCCGCCCCCGCCGGACAGGAACGCGGTGATGTGCGTCTCGGGCGTGGCGGTCTGGAGAGTCATGCCCTTGACGATCGAGCCCGTGATCACCTGCGTCACGGTCATGACGTCGGCGGCGATCGACGCGGCGATCAGCGCGCTGATCGACCCGTTCGGGCCGATGGTATAGCGGTCGGTGTCGGGTGCGAGCGGATGGATGATCTCGTTTTGGTACGCCACCATCAGCTTCTGGATCGACCACTGATCCAGCAGACCGTTGAGCGTCGCGAAGGCGTCGTTGGTATCGGCAGCGCCGACCCGCTGGCCCACGCCTGCGACGCCAATCGCCCGCAGCGCGTCGCGGATGAGGTCGGTGGGCCGCACCGGGTCACGCCTGGTAGTTGACCGGCGTCACATACAGGATCGACGGGCCGGCGGCCGATCCGATCGCGGTCACCTGGGCGGTACCGGTAGCGCCCATCGGCATCGGCACGATGAGCGTCTGGCCGGCCAGCAGTACGACCACGCCGTCGGCGGCTGTCGGGTCGACCGGGAAGGCGGGGGGCGCAACGCCGGTCTGCGACAGGCGGACGGCTACCGGGATCGTGCCGCTGTTCTGCAACAGCGCGAAGTTGGGCGAGCCGCCCGGCCAGCTCGTCAGCACCACCGCCGCGTGCGCGGAGGCGGTGACCGACAGCGCCCGGACGGGGCCCGCGGGGATGATGATCGGCGACAGTCCCGACATCGCCGCTCAGATCCCGTTGACCGGCAGCGGCCAGACGTTGGGCCGGATCACCGTCACCGCGAAGGTGCCGGCGGTCGGCGTCGGCGTGCCCGCGCCCGAGTTGCTGAAGGTGATGCCCAGCAGGCCCGCCGACACCATCCGGGCGTTGACGATGCCGGTGGCGGCCGCCATCGCCCCGAGGAACGAGACGCCGCCAATGATGGCGGTCGCCTCCACGCCGGGCAGCAGGAAGGTCTGCTCGGCGCTGGTGTTGGCGGCGAGCTGCGCCGGCGCAAGCGCCAGGCCGATCACCTGCATCGATCCGGCGTTGCCCCGGACGACGTCGGATGTGGTTCCCATGGCGGCCCTCCGTCAGACGTCGGTGTACGGCGTGAAATCGAAGCCGTACACGTAGCAGTCGAAGGTGGCCACCGCCCCCTGGGCGACCACCGACCGCCAGTAGAGCGTCTGGGCCGTCTGCCGCGCGCTCGATGCGACCGTGCGCTTGTTGACGATCGTGGGGCCGGTCAGGGCAGACAGCGCCGCGGTGGCCACGATCGCGGTACCGCCGGCCGCGGGGGCGGTGAACAGGCCGCCGGTGGCTGTGCTGAGCGAGATCGACGCATTGGTGATCACCACCTGGTCGACCGAGTAGTCGGCCGAGTTGATGATCGACAGCGGCGTGTCGGTCGCCGCCGCGTTGGCGTTGATGCCTCGTCCCAGCGCCAGCAGACGCAGCGCGTTCTGCTCGGCGGGGGCGGAATTGGCCGGGCCGTTCGTGTTGACGGGTTGCAACACGGCTTTGGTCTGAGGCGTGTTGGTGATCGCGGGTCCTGGGTTCGGCATGGTGTGTCCTCGAGGGGGTTGCGCGATCAGGCGGCGATGCGGGCGCCGAGCTCGCTGTACAGCGGTGCCCAGCCCCACAGCGAGTCGATCCTGCACGGCAGCGCGTCGTTGTTGATCGTGTACTGCTCGACGATCCGCAGGCTCAGCCCCGCTTCTTTCGAACTCGCCCGGCCGGACATGTTCACGCCGCGCGGCAGCGGCAGATCGGCCATCGCCAGGGTCACGGCGTTCCGGTGGAACAGCGCGTTCTGCGGCGAGACCACCGCGTTGGCGGTACCGGTGGCCAGGCTGAACGGCTGGATCGCCGCGGTGGCGGTCGGCGAGCTGGTCACGTTCTGGAACTGGCCGCCGTAGATCAGCGCCGGCGACACCGTCACCTGGAACGCGCCGGAGGCCACCGTCACGGCCTGCTGCACGACGAAGTGCCGCAGTTGCCGATAGCTCTGGCGGCTCTGCGGGTTGACCGCGAAGACGCCGGCGATCTGGAACGTGTCCCCCTTCTGCAGCGTCAGCGCCTGGTTCGTGGTCAGCGTCAGCGTCGAAGTCGATGCCCAGCCGGTCGCCAGGCCCTGGTTGGCACCCGACATCGTGAGCGTGCCAGCGGTCGTCGCCCACGCGCCGTACGTGTGCGTGATGACGTTCTGATCCATGAACCAGTTCATGCCGGCCGAGTCCCGGCCCATCAGCCCGCGCTGGAACTGGTTGCTCAGCTTCTCGGCCGGGACGAACAGGCCCTTCAGGCTGTCGACGATCGCCGCCGACGTCCAGGGTTCGATCACGACCGCCCGGCGGCCGTCGCGCGGCGCCGCTTCTGAGTCGAGATAGGCCGCGGCCTGCAGGTAGGTGATGAGGCCCGAGGGCGGCGTGCCGGCGACGCCGACGCTGTTGGCCGTCTGGTCGCGCATCTGGATCAGGCCGTAGAGGTCGATCTTGTTGGCGATGGTGGCGACCGCGGGCTGGATGACGCGCTCGCGGAAGTTGTCCATCGACAGCAACCGGTCCTTCGTCGTCATCTGGAAGTCGACGTGGAACTGGTTGGCCAGCGTCACCGGCACGCTGGTCTCGTTGATGTCCTCGACGTTCAGGTTCGGCCCGAAGGTGCCGATGAAGCGCGGCGGGCGGCGGATGTTCGCCGTGTCGCCGATCTTCGCGCCGTCGACGGCGAAGCGATCGTCGTACTCCCGGTTAACCTGGCTGGAGAACGTGAGCTCGTTCTCGAGCACCATCAGCGCCTCGTTCGTGATGAACGAGATGGTCAGCAGGTTGTTGTTGCCCAGCACCAGGCCGAGCGAGGCCATCAGGCCGAACAGCAGATCGCTCGCGCGTTCGCCGAGCGACCGAAGGAAAGCAGTCATGGGGACTCCGCGTGTGTGAAAAGGGGACGACACGTTCGGCCCGGAAACCGGGGCCAGTCGGTCGCTCTCTCACGCGGAGCAAGGCGGATAATCCCGGCGATGACGCTGCCGGTCGGCGTCCAGCATGTCGCTGCTGGCGGGCGCGGGCGTAGGTCGATGCCTAGCTGGGCAGGATGCTATTCCGCATCACGGGAAAAGGCAAGCCTACTTGATCCGTCCCGACATCCGATCGCGCTTGTACTGCTCGTAGGTGCCCAGGTACTCGCGCGTGGGCGACAGCGGCAGGTCCGCGTTGCCGTTGGCGCCGCGCAGCGGCTCGATCGGCGCCGGCGGCGGGGTGGTGGCTCGCCGCGGGGCCGGCACCGGTGCTGGTGCTGGCCCGGCTAGCTCGGCCTCCAGCCGGCCGATGCGCCGCGCCTGGCTGGCCGGCGGCAGCGCCTGAATCTCGGCCAGCAGCGCCGGGTTCTTCGCCAGGTGGTAGACCAGCGGGCCCGGGTTATCGGACTCGATGATCGCGTTGCGCAGGTGCTCGCTGGTCGGCGCGACCGAGCCGCCGACGACGGTGTCGAAGTCGGTGGTCGCGGTGCGGAACTGCTGCATGCGCTGCTGGAACGACTGCACGACCTGCTGCACCCGCGCCTCTTCGCGTCGCTGCGTCTCCGCGGCATCGCGGGCCGCCAGCGCCTCGCGCACGGCGACACGGGACTGCCACTTCGAGAGGTCCCGCGCGTACTCGAAGGCGTCGGTGTAGGTCGAGGGATCGGGCTCCGGATCCTCGGCGGGTGCGGGTGGCGCGGCGGCCGCCGGTGGTGCTGCCGCTGGATCGGGCTGTGCCGGCGCCTGCGCGGCGGGCGCGGGCGGTGCGGCCTGCAGCTCGGCCAGCCGCTGCTCGAGCTGTTCGCGGCGCTGCCGTTCTTCGTTGCGCTGCCGGGTCAGCTCTCCCAGCCGATCGGCGATCGGCTTCCTGCGCCGCTCCGCGCGCTGCTCGTCGGTCTCGCCCTCCGCCGCGTCGGCATCGGCGGCCGGATCGGGCGTTTCGGCGGACGGCTGCTGGCCGGAGGCCACTTGCTCGGCGGCGATCCGCTCGGCATAGAACTGGTCCGCCGTCTCGGCGGTGACGACCACGGTGTCCGGGTGGCCGCGCGGCTCGGCGGGTGCTGGCGCGGCCGCCGGTGTGGCAGCAGGCGCCGGTGCGGGGGGGGCGGTGTCGTTCTGGTCGGCCATGATCAGCCCAGGAAGGGATGGAGATGGGTGCGCGCCGCGGCACGCATGGCGTCGAGATCGCCGACCTCGAGCGGCTTGGCCGGCGGCAGGCCGCGGGCGTAGGCGATCACACCGTGGATCGCGGCGTTCAGCGCGTCGTTCATCGCGGCTTGATGCGCGGCGATCTCGTCTTCGGTGGGCGCCGGATTCAGGCCGTCCGGCTCGTCCGTTGTTTCATCGGTCACGACAAAGTCGGCCGCCTTGGCGGGCGCCAGATCGGCATCGTCACTCGTCGGCTTCTTCGGGCTCTTGGCCATGGTCAGGCTCCTGGGTGAATGTGGCGGGGGTGGTGACAGGCTCGGGTAGTTGGGCGACATATCCGCGCCACTGGTTGCCCAGGGTGCGCTCGGCGTAGGCCTCGAAGCATCGTCCGTCGCGGACCATCCGCAGCGTCGTCTCCGTCTGCTCGACAAGCTCGAAGCCGAGGTCGGTGAACATCATTTCGGCGTGGGCAGCGTTGCTGAACATGATCACGCCGCCGATCATGATCGGCCGCGAGGGCGGCGGATCGATGGGGATGAGCGGTTCCATGGTCAGTCGTCGCTCGCCGTTTCGACGACCTGGTCGAGCCTGCGCAGTTCGACCTCACGGTCGGCGCTGGCACCACGCTCGCGAATCATCTCGGCGACCAGCCTGGCCACCGCGTTCAGCTCGGCGACATCGAGCGAGGTCGACCGGCGCAGCTCGGCCTCGCGCAACCGCGTGCGCTCGACCGATTCGAACTGGTCGCGCTCTTCCTGCGCCCACATCGTGTCGGAGTGCCGCTCGGTCTCGGCCTTGATCTGCTCGCGGTGGGTGGCCGCTGCGGCCTTCATGCCCTCGACGTCGGCGCGGCTCTTGATGACCATGTTCGCCTGCTCGAGCTGCTGCTGCAGGCCGGCCATGGCGTTGCGCAGGCCCTGGATCATCGCGCGGGCCTCGTCCGGGAAGTCGGCCGGCAGCTCGTCCTGCTGCGCGAGCGGGTTGGCGGCGGCCAGGCGGTCGGCGATCGCATCCGCACTGACGAGATCCATGTCGCGCACCACGACGTCGGGCGCCTTCTCGGCGATCTGGATGCCCAGCGGCGTGTCCATGAGCCCGACCAGCGTCTCCGAGCTCTGCTGGCGGCGCGATTCGTAGCCCGGGCCGGCGTCGACCTCGACCGCGTATTCGCCGATCGTCAGGTCGTTGATCACCTTGTCGCCCACCGTCTGGTTGACCGTGACCAGCGAATCGCGACTGTCCTCGCCGATGATCCGCATGACCCGCTCGCCGGTGTAAATCCAGCGGATCATGTCGATGATGATGCAGCCGGTGTGGTGCATCGAGCGCGTGAGGTTGTCGGTGAAGTTGAAGGTACCCTCGTCGGACTGAAGACGCTCGGCGTTCAGCGCCTTGCCGCTGACGTTGCCGCCGATGCGCATGGCCGGATCCACGATGCCCAGCACCGCCGACAGGTCGCTGTTCGCGGTCTGTAGCATCGTGACGATGCCCTCGGGCGGCGGCTCCGGTTGGATGCGCTGGGGGGGCGGCAGCGTCTGACCGTTCTGGTCGGTGACGGGCTTATAGGTGAGGCTGGCGCGCGCATCGACGTTCGCGGTGCGCCATTCCTGCTCGTAGCCCTCGTCCTGCCCCTCGGCCTTCAACCACTTGGACTTCGGCGCGGCCCCGATCCACTCGGTCGCGGCCGTGCTCCAGAAGTTGGCCATGCGCTGTGGATCCTTCGCATCGCGCGTGAGGCCGAAGCGGTACCGATAGCCGTCGCGGATCTCGATCGAACCATAGACCGGCACGATCGGAATCCAGCGGCCTGGCCAGTCGCGCTCTTCCAACACCTCCAGGGCGGTGAGCTTCACCCACTTGATGCGCTTGCGCTGCACCGGCCGTTCGCGCACGACCTCGATACGCGACATGTCCCACAGCGCCGTGACTTGCTCGGTCACTTCGCTGGCGAACATCGTGTCGCCGGTCGACAGGCCGATCAGGGTGTCCGGCGTGCGCGCCGTGTAGAAGTGCTCGGCGACCCGGAGGTACTCGCGCTCGATCCAGTTGCCGATGTCGTCGCCGTTGCCGACCATCGGCCAGTTGGCGCCGTCATCGGCGTCCGGGTAGAGCTGGCGGAACTTCGACTTCGGCATCAGGTCGGTGATGAGCGCGTTCTCCGCGTCCGATCCGTCCATCGCGAACCCGTCCATGTAGACGCTGAACGGGTTGTCGATCGGCTCGATCGCGACCTCCTGATCGAACGAGTTGTCGCGGCAGTACCGGGTGATGACGCGCCAGTAGCCCCATCCGGCCCGGATGGCCGACTCGTAGGCGGTGTCGAACGCGGTATCCGCCTGGCTGTGCGACTGGATGTTGCGCAGCATGCCGCTGATCACGCGGGCAGTGGCTCGGCTCGCGCGCCCGTCGGCAGCGTTGGCCCGGATGCGCGGCCGCTGCTGGCGCTGGTTGTTGCAGACCCGGCGGATGTAGGCACCCAGCCGGTTGTTGGTGATCATCGGCCGGTTCTCGATGGTGCGCTGGGACTGCACGTACTCCGGCCACTGGTCGCCGTAGCTGAACGCCAGATCGTCCTTCGCCATGATGCGGTTGGCCGACTCGATGTCGGACTGCGACCGCAGGAACGACCTCGCGGCGACGATGCGGGGATCGCCGCTGGGCAACTGCTGCATTTCGGAAGCCATGTTCAGGTCCTCGAGGTGGTCGGGTCGTAGAAGTTGCGCAGGTCGCGCGCGCGATCGGTCATCCGCTGGGCCGCGCTCTCGAGCACCGCGCGCGGATGCTTCGGCCGGTGACCGGCGTCACGCTGCGCGGCCAGACCGTGGAACTCGTTCCAGGCATTCCAGAACTCGCGCAGCAGGAAGAGCTCAGAGGCGAGGCCGGCTGGGGTTGCAGGCAGCGCGGGGCTCGGGTTGCTCATCGTCAGCTCATCCATCCAAGGGGTTGGCCACCAGCATCGGCGACCTTCTTCTGCGCCTTGCGCGGGCCGGCGATGATCCCGGGGAACAGCGCCGCAAGCGCCCAGATCAGCGCGTCGGCGCGGTTCGGGCTGCCTTCGCCGGTGTAGCCGAAGGTGCTGAAGGCGGTCAGCTCGTCTTCCAGCTTCGACAGCACACCGACGTGGCGCACCTTGCCCTGGTCATACAGTGGGGCGAACGGCTCGGCGCGCACCGCCTTGCCGCGGCTCGCAGTCACCTTGATGAAGGGTGTCCGCGGACGCGCGGCCTGCACGACGAATCGGACCATGTCGCCGCCGAAGTTGATCTCGCCGATCACGGCATCGGCCTCGTGCCGGTCATACGCGACGCCGACCAGGTTGCCCCACACCTTCGGGCCGGCCTTGCACGACAGGTCCTCGAGCACGTAGGCGTTGCCGTCGATCCCCAGGCCCGCGACGATGATGCCGATCTCGTCGTTGTCGGCGTTGTCCTCATCGCCCGAGCCCGACGGGTCGATCGCCACCACGACCCGCACCATCTGCGGCAGCTCGCCTTCGTGGCGCCATTTGTCGATGTCGGCTTCGGAGAACAACGCGTTCGGGTTCTCGTCGGCGTACTCGCCGAGCAGGAACCGGCGCTGCAGCCGGGGCGACAGGCCTTGCAGTGTGCCGATGTAGCCGGCCGGCAGGTTGATCTGGTTGTCGCCGGGGTTGATCTGCAGGTAGGCGTAGTTGCCGGGGTCGGGCAGCGGCGCGCGCGTCTCGGGGTCGAGCTTTCGGTGAAACACCAGGAAGGTCCAGTGGCCTTTGCTCGGCGGATTGCAGTCGTACAGCATCAGGTGGCGAAGCGGCTTCGTCGGCAATCGCTCGATGTCGACCAGAGCCACCTGCGCCAGGCGCGTGACAGTGATGTCGCGGCTACCTTTCGGGATCTGGCTCGCTTCGTTCAAGTACACCGTGACGAACTCCATCCCGAGGATCTTCTCGGTGCGCTCCTTGTCGTCGAGGCCGGCGATCCAGATCTGCGCGCCATTGGGGAGCATGTAGAACCAGTCACGCTTATCCAGCTCGTAGCCGACGCCCGGAAAGCATAGCTGCATCACCTTGGGGAAGGTGTCACCGATGATCGACGCCTTGGCATGGATGAACCTGAACCTTGCGATCAGATGGCGGCTGTTGGGGGCAGCCAGCGCACGCACCACGATCGCCCGCACGATGAGGAACGTCTTGCCGCTGCGGCTGCCGCCCTCGAGTAGGATGTGCTGCGGGCCGCTGCCGATCAGCGCCATCGCCTCGCGCTGCTTGGCGGTCAGCGTGAAGGTGCGATGGACGGTCGGATCGGCGACTGCGCTCACAGCACCTGCCCATCTTCCGGCAGCAGCGACACGCGGAAGCTGTTGCCCCCGAGGTTGCCGAGCTCCACCGCCTTGATGTCGTACCACTCACCGCGCTTCCGGTTCTTCAGCCAGAACATGCAGGCAACCGAGTCGGGCGGGTACTGCCGCAGCACCTCGGTCTGCACGGTGCGACCCTTGATCACCCGACCGTTCTTGCCGACCCGATCCGGCATCTGGTGGATCACCGTCTCGGGCGCGACGTAGCCCACCGCGCGCTGGTAGAGCGACCGCTCGACCCGCGCATCGGGCTCAGCCTTCCCAAGCTTCACGGCGCGCGCGAGCTCCGGGTGCTCGGCGCGCCAGTGCCAGTACGTGCGCAGGCTCACGCCCAGGCAATCGGCGATCTCGGCATCGATCGCCCCGAGCTTGGCGACCTTGCGGGCCAGCTCGAGGTGCGCCGGCGTGAACGGGATCTTCGCGCGCGGCATGGGTCAGTGCGGTAGGCTCGGCGGCGGACGGTCGTCGTGGCGACTGGTGGCGGCGACCAGGCGGAACATGCCGAACCACGTCGCAGGCTCACGGGGCCGGCCCATCTCGCAGAACAGCATGCCGGACCCGCAATCCTGGTTGGCGCAGGCGCAGCGCATCACGCGCACTGTCACGGCGAGCTGCGGTTGGTCCGACTGCTCGGCGGCCATCCTGGTGACGGCACCGACGATGGCCTTTTGCCGATCGTCCTCGGTACCGTCGTAGACGATGGTGGCGATCTGCTCGAGCTCGATCTTCGGCAGGTCCACGGTGTCGAGGTAGATCTCCTGCATGGTCACGCTCCTTTGGGTCGCCGGCGTTGCAGGGTTGATGAGGGAGGTAGCGTCTTGCATGCCAGCACCTGCTGTGCTGTCAGCCCTTCGCGGCCGGGGGATTCCTGCACGGCCCCCGCCGGTCGCCCTTCCTCCCCGCTATCCGGCTTCGCGGGGTAGTTCTCGGCGGGGTTCTGCCAGATGATGACCTTCGAGATCCGCGGCTCCGGTGTCGCGGCCGTCTGCTGTGCATCGAGCTGCCGCTGCGCCCACGTTGGCAGCACGTGCGGCTGCGGCGTCGGATCTACCCAGCGCGAGCTCGGCCGCTGGGCGTCCTGCGCGAGCTCGGCCTGCTGCTGGGCGGCGCGCCGGCGCCGATGCGCGAACTCCTCGCGCTGCCGCGCCGTCGGCACCGGCAGGCCCTGGCGACGCAGCTCGTCGTCGGGGAGTGCCATCTGCTCGGGCGTGAGCGTGGGGGCGAACGTGGAATCAGTCATTCATGCATCCTTCGCGCCCACAGGCGCTTCGTACACAGGCCGGCCGTTGAAGTTCACGAGCAGCACCGTTTCGAGCGTGGAGACACGATCGAACGTCTGCACCTGGCCCGCCACAGACCGCGCGGCGGCGATCGACGCCTGCACGACGATGGGGTCGATGATCTCCCGCAACCGCTTCTCGATCTCGGCCTGCAGCTCGGCCTGAATGCCCTTGGCAACCAGGTCGATCAGTTGCGCCTGCGTCAGCTTTGCGTCGCTCACTTGATGGCTCCGGTCACGTAGGCGTGGATCATTTGCGCGAAGGGGATCAGGTGCGCTTCAGAAAGGTCGTCGAGGCTGCGATATAGGTCGGCCACCGGTATGCGCCACCTGACGTCGAGGCTCGGAGGAACGGCCTGCGTGCGACCATCGCTGCGAACCCTGGCCCATGCGGAAGACACCGGCGCGACGTCGGCATTGGGATGCCGGGCTGCCAGCTCCGCCACATCGGAGCTGATCATTCGCTGCGAGACGAGCAGCCCTTGGACGTCCGGTAGCAGCCGCAGCAGTTCGTGGCAGATCACCCGCACGCTGATCATCCACTGACGCTGGTCGCTGATCACGCCGATCACGTCACCCTGCTGGATCAGCCACACCGGGCCGCCATGAGAGTCGACCTGCGGATACAACCATTCGCCGAAGCGCACGCGATCGCCGGGCTTGACCTGCATCGGCTCGAACACCTTCGATCGGCGGCCGCGCACCTTGTCGATGACGGGATAGTCACCGGGCCCGCAGGCCAGCACCGTGCCGGTGTGCGCGATCTGCGCGTGGCTCGCGCGCTGCCGGTTCGCCGCCGGCAGGTGGATCACCGACGACAGCGAGACCTCGGGGCGGACCGCGATCCAATCGCGCAGCGGGCGGACGAAGGCGTGTTTCACAGGCGCTGGCCTTGTAGTGGTGTGCAAAATCCGCTCATCGCGTGAGTGCCGCGCCGATCATCACCAGCATCAGGACCACGATGATTACGTCGTTGATGCTCATTCGTCGCCTCCACTCGATAGCTGCGCACCGCGGAAGAACGCCAGCACGAGCGCCATGCCGGCCAGGTACAGCACGATGCAAAGGATCGTCGTCACGGTGCTTCTCCTCAGAACGGCAGGTCCGCGTAGTCGTCGATGGGCTGCCGGTGGATCTCTGGCAGGGCGAGGTCCAGCCCGGGCTGGATCGGCTCCGGGCGCCACGGGCGCACCGCGACGACGACGCGCGCCGGGTGCTGGTCGGGAATCGCTCGCACGCCGGTGATCTTCTGAATCCAGCGGTCATCGTCGAACAGCACGCCCTTGAGCGCGTCCACCAGCACCTTCGTGGCGTTGTCGAGGTCGATGCACTGCACCGTGTACTGCCAGCCGTTCGGGTCGCGCTTGGCGCGAGTCGCCCAATCCAGCGGCCGGTGCGGAAACAGCGTGTAGGCGATCTCGATCGGGCCCTCGGCCTTCGGCATGCGGGCCAGCAGGATGCGGCGGGCGACATCGCCCTTGAAGTGCTCGGCCTCGTCCGACACGTAGGTCGACACGAACGGCGGCCGGCCCTTGGGCGTCACCACGCGCGTCCGCCAGTACCTGTTGCTGGAGGGTGGATAAGGCAGCACCAGGAAGGTCGGCGCGGTCATCGGTTCCCTCGGATGACGGCCAGGTCCTCAGTGGAATAGCCCAGCGCGCGGCAGGCCATCGCGAGCTGCGTCGGGTTGATCGAGGAATCGCCATCGCAGTAGCGATCGATGATGCGATGCGCCCAGGCCTTCGGGTCGATCGGTTGCTTCTGCAACAGCTTGCGCAGCTCGGCCAGCGCCTCCTCGCCGATCGGCGTACGGCCGGCGAAAAGGTTGTCGGCGTCGCGCTTTTCGGCGGCTTTGCTGGCCTCGGCGATCTTCTCGATGTGCTCGGAACGGCGCTCGTTCAGCGACTTCCACACGTCCGCGCACGCCGGTGGACGCGTCAATCGGCGCACGCAATCGTCCAGCTCGGCGCACACATCGCGCAGCGCGAAGCCCTGAAGCTGCTTGAACCAGGTGCCCACGGCACCCTCGGACAACCGCCGCGAACCGAACGCTTCGAACGTGACGTCGACGTGACGCGCGAACGCCTGGAGGTCGTCACCGAGCATCGGATTCCTCCGCGGCCTTGAAGCGCGCCGCCATGCCGGCGTAGTCGCGGGGCGCGTCATCGGCGCCGTCGATCGGGTTGCGCAGGATCGAGTCGAGGTAGGCGGCGCTGATGCGCTGGCGGGATCCCTCGCGCTGGCGCATCCGCTTCGCCGTGTCGACGGCGGTGCGCAGTTGCCGGTCGGTGATGCCGTCGTGGGCCCAGCCCTGCAGCTTCGGCTCGGCGGCGGCGATCCCCACGCCGAGAGCGGCCAGCACGTCCGAAATGCCCTCTGCCCGGGCATCTTTCCCTCCCCCCGAATCGTCGTCGTCGACCGGCGGTCGTCGCGCAATGGCAGTGGAATCGACGACGACGTCGATCGAAGGGTTTGAAGATGAAGATGAAGATGAAGAAGAAGGGGGGGG
>JADLHR010000384.1 GCA_020848665.1 Anaerolineae bacterium | reverse complement strand
CTCGCGCTGTACCTGCTGCCTGGGTGGGAAGGGCGCGCCGTCGCGCTGGCGATGATCGGCCCGCTGCCGGTCGCGGCACTGGCGCGGCGCTGGCTGGCGCGACACCGGCAGGCGGCGGCACGGGCGCTCGGCGTGGCGGCGATCGTGTTCATGGCGCTGAGCGCGTATGCCTTCCGCCCGACAGAACGCAGCGTCGTGCATTTTCGTCCAACGCCGCAGCCTGAAGTCTACGTTGGGGCAGACGCTCCACTGTACGCGGCGCTGGGCGCGATTGCGCTGCTGGCGGCGCTGCTCGTGGCGCGGGACGGGCGCCCGCCGCGCCGGCCGCGCGCAACCGGAATCGGCGCGTGGGGCCGGGCGGACCTGTCCGCGCTGTTGGCGCTGGCGGGGGTGATCCTGCTGGCGGCGCTGACCGAGATCAACAGCGGGCTGCTGGGAATCGAGGCGCTGGCCGGAACAGGTCCGGATGCGCAGGCCGCGCTGCTGGCGGGCGGAGTCGTGCTGCTGGTAGTCGGGCTGGGCGGAGCCGGGCGGCGCGGCTGGCCGGGGCGGGCATGGCGCGTCGAGCTGGCGCTCATTCTGGCGCTGACGGCGGCGGCGCTCGGCGTGCGCTTCTGGGCGCTGGCGACCAGCGTCCGCACCCTGGTTGACGAGGGGCATTTCACGCTCGGCATTGCGTATGTATGGGAATATCCTGACCTGCGCCTGCTGGAGCCGATGCCGACTGTTGCGTCGTTCCCGTACCTGTTCTCGTATCTCCAGGCGCAGGCGGTGGCGGTGATCGGGCGCGACTGGGCCGGGCTGCGCGCCGCGAGCGCGATCCTGGGCGGGCTGACGGTCCCGGCGCTGTACCTGCTGGCGCGGACGCTCTACGACCGGCTGACCGCGCTGCTGGCGGCGCTGATCCTGCTGACCTTCATGCCGCACCTGCACTTCAGCCGCCTGGGGCTGAACAACATCGCGGACCCGCTGTTCGGCACGCTGGCGCTCGGCTGGCTGGCGTGCGGCGTGCGAACTGGCCGCCGCCCGGATTTTGCGCTGGGCGGCGCGGCGCTTGGCCTGACGCAGTATTTCTACGACGGCGGGCGGATGCTGTTCCCGGCGCTGGCGGCGGTGTGGCTCGGCGCGGGGCTGCTGCTGTGGCGTCCGCGCCCGGCGTGGCGCGGCCTGCTGATCGCGCTGATCGCATTCGCAGCGGTCGCCGCGCCGGTTTATCTGACGCTGCGCGCGGGTGACTTTCCGCTGTTCAATCGCATGGACAGCGCCAGCCTGAACACGGAGTATTGGGCGCGCGAGCGCGAGCCGGACACGCTCGCCACGCGCTGGACGCACTTCAAGCACGCGGCGGCGCTGCTGGTCAATTCGCCGGAGAATACCTATATCTACTACTACCTCTACTATGGCGGGCAGCATCCGCTGGCGCCGGAGGCGCTGGTCCCGGCGTTTCTGCTGGGGCTGGTGTTCGCGGCGTGGCGCTGGCGCGGGCCGGGCGCGCTGCCCGTGTGGTGGGTTGGCGGGACGCTGCTCGGCAATGCGCTGATCGTCGAGAGCGCGGTGTCGGCGCGCTATGTGGTGGTTTTCCCGGCGCTGGCGCTGCTGATTGCGCTGGGCTTGCGCGACGCGGTGCGGCTGATCGGGCCGCGCGGACGCTGGCGCCGGGCTGTCGAAGGGCTGCTGATCGCCGCCGGAATCGCGATCACGATTGGGCAGGGCGCAACCTACTTCGGCCCGTTTCTGGATGGCTTCAACCGCGAGGTCCGCGCGCACGTGGCGTATGACGTGGATGACGCGCTGCTGCGCGCCCAGGCGCTGCCGCCGGACGCGCACCTGATCATCGTCGGGAACGACCTCCTGCCGGAGCTGGACGCCCGCCGCCATCTGGCGTTTCTGCGCGACGACCTGACGATCAGCCTGATGAGCGCCGCTGAGTTCGCCGCGCTCGATCTCAGCACGCTGCCGCCGGACGTGGACCTCGCGTTTTTCGTGCCGCCCGACGATCCGGCGGCGCTTGCGCGGGTCGCCAGCCTGGGCGCAAGCGGCCCGCTGCTCAGCCCCTACGATCTGCCCCGCGAAAAGATGCTGTGGATGTACGTCATACGCCGGGCGGAGTGAGCGGTGGAAGACGCATCACGCTGTCTTTGTGCATTCTTAACTTGACATTTAGAACAAGCGTTCGTATGCTAGAGAATGAACAACATCCGGTGAGCGTCTCCGTGGATCGCGTCGGACTGTACGCGCGGACCTGAGCGCACAACGTTGTTTTCGCCGGCACGCCTGGTTATCCCCCCAACCCCGTGCAGCGTGCCGGTGAAAGCTGGGCGGCTCTCCCCCAGGGCCGCCCAGTTTTGCCGCTGCCCAGGGCGAGCGCCTACTTGGCTCTCCGGCGAATGTCTCTGCCCCAGAATGGAAGGCCGCCAAGCGGCGCCAGCAAGCAGAAATCAAAGACGCCAGCGGCCAGCGGGATCAGGCCAATAAGGGCGATGATCCAGCCGGCGGTGTCGCCTACGACTAGCCCTACCACGATCAAGACGATACCAGCAACCGCGCGTAGAATGCGGCCGTTCATGCTGGCGAGGAACTGAACCAGGCTGTTCATGTGCGGCTTCTCCTGAATCCTGCGTAACCCTTGTCCTCAGTATAGCACTACTGTATTGCGCTATTGCACCGCGCTGCTGCGGCGCGCTGCTGCTGCGGCGGGAAGTGTTCCCGCGTGGCTATTGGTTGGATGCAGGATCGGTCGAGTTCGTGTCAGGCGGGGTCGTGACCAGGATTTTATCGACGCGATGGCCGTCCATATCGACTACCTCGAAGCGATAACGGCCCCAGTGGAAGTGCGCGCCGGTCGTGGGGATCGCGCCGAGGCGGTCCATCACGAAGCCGCCAAGCGTCTCGAACGTGCCTCGCTCCCCGCCCGGCAGCGGGCCGCTCGCCAGCACGTTGCGCACCTCGTCGATCGTCATCAGCCCGTCGAGCAGCCACGAGCCGTCCTCGCGCTGCACGGCCTGTGGTTCGCTCAGGTCCTGGCCGGAGGGTAGATCGCCGACGATTGCCTCCAGGATGTCGTGCTCGGTGATCAGCCCCTGGATGCCGCCGTGCTCGTCAATGACCATCACGCTGTGCTCGGCGCTGAGCCGAAGCTGCTCGACCAGGCGCGAGATGGTGGTCGTCTCCGGCACGAAGCGCACCGGGCGCGCGATCTTCTCAAGATCGAGCGGCTCCGACGCGAGGAGCTGGCCCGCTACATCCACCGCCCGCACCATGCCGATCAGGTTATCGAGACTGCCGCGCACGAGGGGAACGGTCGAGAATTCGCAGCCGATCAGCTTGGCGCGGAGGATTTCCGGCGGGTCGTCCACATCCAGCCAGACGATCTCGGTGTGGGGTGTCATCAGCGTGCTGAGGTGGCGGTCGTCCAGCCGGAAGATGCTCTCGACCATCTCCTGCTCGCGCAGGTTGAAAACTCCGGCCTCGGTCCCTTCACCGATCAGGATGCGGATTTCTTCTTCGGTGACCGGTGTTTCGCCCGCCGCGCGCAGGCCGATCAGGCGAATGACGAAGGTGGTCGAGGCGCTCAGCACGCGCACCAGCGGCGAGGCCAGCTTCGATAGAAAGCTCATTGGCGCGGCGACGCGCGCAGCGATCCCTTCAGGATTTTGCAGCGCGATGCGCTTCGGCACCAACTCGCCGATCACCAGCGAGAGGTAGGTGATCGCCAGCACGACCAGCCCCAGGCCGATCGCGTCGGCGTAGGACGCCAGCGGCTCGACTTTGCGCACCTGGTCGGAGAGCAGCGAGGCGATGGACTGCCCACCGAAGGCGCCTGCCAGGACGCCGACCAGCGTGATCCCGATCTGCACGGTCGAGAGAAAGCGGTCCGGGGCGGCGGCCAGCGCCAGCGCGCGCCTGGCGCCCTTGCTGCCGCGATTAGCCTGGTCCTGCAGGCGTGCGCGGCGCGCCGATACGACGGCCATCTCCGACATGGCGAAGACGCCGTTCAGCAGCAGAAGGAACAGGATAATGGTGATTTCGATCACAACTCGGGACATGAGCCTGCTTTTCCTCGGCGCGAGCGACAGCAGCGGCGCGCGCTGATCTCAATTGTGCCGGAAGACCGGACCAGCGGCAACCCTCTTGTGCGGCGGAACCGGGCTGGTTATTTCAGATTGAATAGACTAAAATCGAGTAAATTCACGCGCCGCACTTCCATCGCCCCCTGGTTACCCGGAAGCGACTCGATCCCATTAACGTTGCGCGCCGCGCCGCGCACAGGAGTCCGGCATGTCCATGATTACCCGCACCGGCGCACATTCTGCTGTGCGTGCCCCTGCGCAAAATCGCGCCTCGCTGTTGAGCACCATCGTCGTCTTGTTCAAGCTGCGGATCGTGCTGCTGCTTGTTTTCGCGTCGGTCGGCGGGGCGCTGCTGGCGTCGCATGGCCGCCCGACCTGGGGCGAGCTGGGGCTGCTGTTGCTGACCGGCGCGATGTCCGCCGCCGGAGCGTCGGCGCTGAACCAGTATATCGAGCGCGGGCATGACGGCCTGATGAAGCGCACGGCGCGCCGTCCGCTGGTCACGGGCGAGGTGAACGCGCGTGCGGCGCTGATCGTTGCCAGCGGGCTGGTCGTCGGGGCGAGCGCGATCGCGCTGCTGGCGGGCAACCCGGCGCTGGCGTTCTGGCTGGCGCTGGGCGCGTTCATCTATGTTGGTATTTACACTATCTGGCTCAAGCCGCGCAGCGTGCTGAACGTGGTGATCGGCGGCGGGGCGGGCAGCGCGGCGGTGATCAGCGGCGGGGCGGCAGTCGGCGCCTGGGCCGATCCGGGCGTGCTGATCCTGGCGGCGCTGCTGTTCACATGGTCACCGATTCATTTCTGGGCGCTGGCGCTGGCCTATCGCAAGGACTACGGGCGGGCGGGTGTGCCGATGCTGCCGGTCGTTTCCAGCCCCGGCCGCTCGATCTTCTGGATGCTGACGCACGCGGTCATGACCGGGTTGTTCGGCCTGCTGCTGGCGCTGCACAGCGCGCTGGGCTGGTTGTACCTGGCGCCGGTCGCGCTGGCGACAGTGTGGCTGCTGCGCGAGTCGGTGGGGCTGCTGAGCAGCTACACCGCGCCGCGCGCCATGTCGATCTTCAAGGTGTCGAACATTTACCTGAGCGTGGTGCTGCTGGCGGTGACGGTCGCGTCAGTGGTCTAGAGCGTGTTATGAACTTGCGCCCAAGAAAAGCCCCCCATCCCCCGGCCCCTTGCCCCCAAAATGAGGGAAGGGGAGACCATCCGGCTTTTTTTCCTTCCCTCGTTCTGGGGGAAGGAAAGCCGGCCGCAGGTCGGAAGGATGGGGGGTGGCCTGGAAACCAGACCACGCGGTGCATAACAGCCTCTAGAGCGTGTTATGAACTTGCGCCCAAGAAAAGCCCCCTTCCCCCGGCCCCTTGCCCCCCAAAATGAGGGAAGGGGAGACCGCTCTGTTTTTTTTCTTCCCTCGTTCTGGGGGAAGGAAAGCCGACCGCAGGTCGGAAGGATGGGGGGGTGGCCTGGAAACCAGACCACGCGGTGCATAACAGCCTCTAGCGTGACCAGCCCACGCGCTTCGGAACGGCGTGCAGCAGCGCCAGCCAGCCGAAGCCGATGACGCCCGCCAGGATGCCGCTGACCATCGCCTTGGGAACGTTCAGGAATGCGTCGCTCACGATTTCGGTGATCACGTACCAGGCCAGGTACGCCACCAGCCCGGCGAAGGCGGCCATGATCAGGCCGGGCACGTCTTCGCGGCCCTTGTAGTAAGCGTAGCTCAGCCCGCTCAGCGTGGCGACCAGCGTTCCGCCAAAGGACGTTCGCAGCGTCATTCCTGGCAGCCCCAGAATTTCGTCGAGCAGCGCGCCGATCACCCCCGCGACCAGGGCGATGACGGTGACGCGCGTCGCCAGCCCGGAGTCGATACCAAGCTGGCTGAGCCAGCCCTCGCCGCGCTTGAGCCATTCCGAGGTGCTGAGGGCCGGGCGCGCCGGACGCGGAGGCAGCGCGCCGATATTTGGCGGCGGCGGAGGCGGGGCACCTTGCAGGCGCTCGCTGGGCGGCGGGGGCGGCGGCACGGGCTGCTCGGAAACCGGTGGCGGCCCCGGCGGGGTAGGCTGCGGATCGGGCGGTGGCGCGTCAAATGGCTGGCGTTCTTCACTCATGGCGACCTCTCCCTGACGCAGTGGCGGCGCTCCTGCCGGAAGGCCGGGCGCGGCCACAAGGTTTTAGATACTCTAAGTGTGCGGACTTTTCGCCAAAGACGCAACTGGCGCGTCGTACCAATGGCAGGCGGACGCGAAATCAGCCGAGTTGAATATCGGGCCGGGCGCGGATCGAGCTGTCGCTGGCGAAGG
>JADLHR010000383.1 GCA_020848665.1 Anaerolineae bacterium | reverse complement strand
GGCGCCGCCGGGTCGTCCGGCGCGGGAGTGGACCAGAAGGCCATCACTTCGTACATGCGCCGGCCGTACAGATGGCCGCCCATCTGCCGGTCCTGATCGTTGGCGAAGCGGTGCAGCTCCTCATCGACGGTACCCCAGTTCAGATCGCCGTCCGGCCCGGCGATGTAGCCGTCGAGCGTCACCATCATCGAGTAGATAAGTTGCCGCATGGCTCGCTCCTTTTCACCAGCTAGAGGCTGTTATGCCGCTTCGAGGTCTGGTTTCCAGGCCATCCCCCCATCCTTCCGACCTGCGGTCGGCTTTCCTTCCTCCAGAACGAGGGAAGGAAAAAAAGCCGAATGGACTCCCCTTCCCTCATTTTGGGGGCAAGGGGCCGGGGGATGGGGGGCTTTTCTTGGGCGCAAGTTCATAACACACTCTAGATCGGTGCTGCTGTGACTTTACCTATCGCGCCCATCTACCCTTCTAGTATTGTCTTCACCTGCGAACGCCAGCCCTTTCGTAGCCAGCGCGGGACGGAGCTGCCTGATCGTTTTTGGTCCGGCGCCGTGCAGCGCCAGCAAAGCAGCTTCGGCCCAACGAGCCACGTCTCCCAGGCGTGTGATGCCCGCGCCTGTCAGCGCGCGGATCGCGGGCTGGCTCAGCCCGGCTGGCAGATCGTTTTCAGCGGAAGGCATGGGCGCTATTCCTGCGCCCGGACGTATCGCTGCGCGGCCCGCGCGCGCGCTCTGGCCGCCTCTACCTCGCGGCTGCGCGGCGGCGCACTCGTTTCGAGCGCATTGATCAGCGTGCAGGAAATCACCGCGATCTCATCAACCGCTGCAAAGAAGGCGGCCTCATTAGCCTTCGACGGCTTATGGAAGCCGCTGACCTTACGGACATATTGCAGCGCTGCGGAGCGGATCTCGACTTCGGTCACTGGCGGATCGAAATTGAAGAGCGGCTTGATGTTACGACACATGGACAGTCCCTCGCCTCTGCTCGCGTCCGATCACGATGTATTGGTTATACCATTTATTCTTATCATAAGAATAGCACATTTGTTCGACTACTGTCAACTTTCGACGTTCCGGCGGAGCAGGCCCGGTACCGCTTTACCAGCGCCAGTGCTAGAATAGCCACCCAAGAATATTTGCCGTCAAGCGTTAGGAGACGACCATGACCCGCGAAATTCGCGCCCCGCGCGGCACGGCGCTGTCCTGCAAGGGCTGGCAGCAGGAAGCCGCGCTCCGCATGTTAATGAATAACCTCGATCCTGATGTCGCCAAAGACCCCGCCAACCTGATCGTCTACGGCGGACGCGGGCGGGCGGCGCGCAGTTGGGACGCGTTCGACGCGATTGTGCGCTGCCTGCGGGCGCTGGAAAACGACGAGACGCTGCTCGTCCAGTCGGGCAAGCCGGTCGGCGTCTTCAAGACGCACACCGATGCCTCGCGCGTGCTAATCGCCAACTCTAACCTGGTGCCGCACTGGGCGACACAGGAGCACTTCGACACGCTGGAGCGCCAGGGGCTGATCATGTACGGCCAGATGACGGCCGGCTCGTGGATTTACATCGGCACGCAGGGAATTTTGCAGGGCACCTTTGAAACGCTCGGCTCGCTGGCGCGCCAGCAGGGTTGGGGCAGCCTCAAGGGAAAATTCGTGCTGACCGCCGGGCTGGGCGAGATGGGCGGCGCGCAGCCGCTGGCCGTCACCATGAACCAGGGCGCCGCGCTGATCGTCGAGATCGACCCGCACATGGCCGAGCGCCGCCTGCGGATGCGCTATGTAGACGAGGTTGTGACCGATCTGGAAGTCGCGCTGGAGCGCGTGCTGGATGCCAGGGATCGCCAGCAGCCGCGCTCGGTCGGGCTGATCGGCAACGCGGCGGACATCTTCCCGCGCCTGGTCAAAATGGGCATCACGCCGGATGTGGTCACCGACCAGACCTCAGCGCACGATCCGCTCTCGTACCTGCCGCACGGCCTGACCTTCGACGAGGCGCTGGCCCTGCGCGAGCAGGACCCGGCGCTCTACGCCGAGCGCGCCAACCGCTCGATGGCGATCCACTGCCAGGCGATGCTCGACTTTCAGGCGCGCGGCGCGGTCGTCTTCGACTATGGCAACAACCTGCGCCAGCGCGCCTATGACGCCGGGGTAAGCAACGCCTTCGACTATCCCGGCTTCGTCCCGGCCTACATCCGCCCGCTGTTCTGCGAGGGTAAGGGGCCGTTCCGCTGGGTGGCGCTGTCCGGCGATCCGGCGGACATCTACCGCACCGACGAGGCGATCCTGGAGCTGTTTCCCGAAGACGAGCATCTCGCGCGCTGGATTCGGATGGCGCAGCGCGATGTGGAGTTCCAGGGGCTGCCTGCGCGCATCTGCTGGCTGGGCTATGGCGAGCGGGCGCGCGCCGGGCTGGCGTTCAACGCGCTGGTCGCGTCGGGCGAGGTCCGGGCGCCGATCGTGATCGGGCGCGACCATCTCGACGCCGGGTCGGTCGCCTCGCCTAACCGCGAAACCGAGGGGATGCGCGACGGGACGGACGCCGTGTCCGACTGGGCGATTCTCAACGCGCTGATCAACGCGGTCGGCGGCGCGACGTGGGTCAGCTTCCATCATGGCGGCGGCGTGGGGATCGGCTACAGCCAGCACGCCGGGCAGGTGATCGTCGCCGATGGCACGCCGGAGGCAGCCCGCCGCCTGGAGCGCGTGCTGACGACTGATCCGGGCATGGGCATTCTGCGCCACGCCGACGCGGGCTACCCTGAGGCGTTAGCGGCGGCGGACCGCCACGGCATCCGCATCCCGATGCAAGAGGAGTAGGCGGCGTAGCGATTGCGCCTGGCAGGTTTCTTGAGAGAAAGGCGGCGGGCTTCGGTCAGCCGCTTTTTTCGTCGTCGGGCTTGGACGGCTCAACCGGCGGTCTGGGTGGCTCTGCTGGGACCGGCGGCTCGGCGGACACGGGCGCAGCGGGCGGCTCGGCGGGCGGCTCGGCGGGCGGCTCGGCGGGAGGCGCAGCCGGCGGTGTGTCCGGCAACGCGGGCACAGCGGCAGGCTTGCTCGCGGCGGGCGCAGACGCGGCGGGAGCTTCCGGAATGGGAGTCACCGGTTTTTCAGGCACGGCGGGCGCGGCAGGCGGAGCCACTGCGGGTGCAGGCTTCTCGGCGGGCGGCAGGACCGGCGCGGCGGACGACTCAGCCGGTTTCGCGGCGGATGGAGCAACTGGTTCCGCCGCCGGTTTCTCAGCAGAAGGCGCAGCGGGTTCCGCCGCCGTTTTTTCGGAGGGCGGGACGGCGGGCGCCTCGGCAGGCGCAGGTTCCAGCGCAGGGCGCGGCGGGACCGGCTTGGTTGGGCGCTCGGCGCCTGATGCGGGCGCAGGCGCTTCGGCGGGCGGCGCTTCTGGCAGCGCCAGAGCAGGCCCAGGGACCGGCGTGCGCGATGACTCAGGCTCGAAATGCAGGCGAATCACCATCTGGCCGAGGCGGATTTCATCGCCATCGCGCAGGCGGTAGGGCCGGTGCGCGCTGAGGCGCTGCCCGTTCAGGAACGTGCCGTTGCTACTGCCGAGGTCCCACAGGTCCAGGCCGCTCTCGTCGCCGGGGCGGATCGCAGCGTGGCGGCGGCTGACGCCCATCCGATACCCGGCGTATGGTGTCAGGTCAATATCCGGCTTGTCGCCCGTTGCCGGGTCACGCCGTCCAAAAATTGTCTCAGGTCTGGGGGTGAAGTGCATCGGGTCCGGACTGCCCTCAACATCCAGACGCAGGCCCATCCCGTGCTCGAACGTCGCCGTTCCCTGAACCCTGACCTCCGTGAGGATGCTGGCGTCGGTGCCAAGCTCAACCCGCTCACTTTCGGTCGAATCAAGCGCTTTCGTGCTCAACGGCAGCTTGCCGATCAGGCTGGCGCCGCAGTTCTCGCAGAAGATCACGCCCGGACGGTTCTGCTGTCCGCAATTTGAACACTTTTGCATTCAACACCCCCTCGTGCTGCGGGTGGCGCGTCGTCGGCTCCGGCAGCCATCTGAGCTACCGGGTGTCCGAATCCCAACTGGAATCGTTGCGCATGTGATCGCACCGGTTATCTTAGTGTACATCGCAGCGATGCGCCAGCCCGCCAGACGCGCACAGCCTGATTTAATTATACCCGGAACCTCTGCCGCACGGAAACCAGGCGCGCTTGCAGGAACCGGCCAGTTCACCTCCCCCCGCTCTCCGGAATTGGACAAGAAGGAAACCGCGCGCAGCGCGATCAGCGAGGGGATGAAGAACAGAAGGTGCGTTTGATGTGTTTACCCTGAGAGAATGCGCCTGCCGCGCCAGGCGCAGAATGGTATAATCACACCCATATAAGCACGCGTACCTGCGCGTGAGCCGGGATCGCGGCGCGCCGGACCGCTCAGGATGGCTCACCCAACGAGATCTGTCGCTCGTAATTAAGGAACACATGACGCTCGATTTTGGCTCATTCCGTGCTGTCGTGCTCGATATGGACGG